>JAFZYD010000088.1 GCA_017616475.1 Bacteroidales bacterium | reverse complement strand
CCTGCGTCGGCAGATTGCTTCCCGGGGGGCTTCTCTCGCGCCTGGCGGCGCTCGCTCGTACCCTCCCACCTTATCCTTCGTCATCTGCTGACGCAGATAACTCGTCTAAGGCGGGCCCCTCCCGCTACATTGAGCGCGGGTGCTCACACCCCCGGGAGAGCAACTGCCGACCTCCGGAGGGCGCTATCGCGACTAAGTTCGGGCTGCAGTTTGCGCCGGGGATTACGCGGGGTGAGGGGCAGTATGTGGCGGTGATGCGCAAGACGGCTGCGGCTAAGCCAGGCAAGCAGGGCAAACCGGCCAAAAATGCCAAGGTTGTTAAATGTGACTGGGTAGGGGATGAAGTGGTATGCTGCGAGGTACAGACCTCCGCGGGGCCGCTCATCAAAGCCTGTCCTGCAAATCTGCAAGCCGATATCCACGCCATCGAAGCTTCGCTACGCGCCATCCGCAGCGGCGTTGCGGTGGCCGCCGTCAAAGGGCGCGACCTTATCCCGCAGGCCGACCTGGCGCTCAGCCGGGCGTTCAACCGCAGCGCATTTCCTCAAATAGAACTTTCCAAAGAGCAGGCGCTGTCATTTCTCCGCTGCGAGGCTCTGCAGTTGCCCGACGCCCCCAGAGGATTTATTGCCGTTACATACGAACAGCTGCCGATAGGTTTCGTGAAAAACCTCGGCAGCCGTGCGAATAATCTTTTCCCTCAGACCTGGCGCCTGCGGATGTCTTAGCTAAATCATATGATAGTGCGGGCCGAAGCGCTCGAAGGCGGCGCGGTCCAGTTCCTCGCGATGGTCGGGGTGGGCGATGGAGATGATGGCCTTGGCGCGCTCCTGGAGCGACTTGCCATAGAGATCCACGGCACCGTATTCGGTTACGAGGTAGTGCATATGCGAGCGGGTGGTAACCACGCCGGCACCTTCTGTGAGCACCGGAGCAATCTTGCTGATGCCCTTGTTGGTGACTGAAGGCATGGCGATGATGGCCTTGCCGCCTTCGCTGAGTGAAGCGCCGTAGGTGAAGTCGATCTGGCCGCCGACGCCGCTGTAGAACTTGGTGCCCAGTGAATCGGCGCAAACCTGGCCGGTAAGGTCAACCTGCAGTGCGGAGTTGATTGCGGTCATCTTGGGGTTCTTGGCAATAACGTAAGGGTCGTTGGTGTAGCCGACGTCCATCATAGCCACCATAGGGTTGTCGTCTATAAAGTCGTAAACTTCCTGGCTTCCCATAAGGAAGGTAGATACCATCTTGCCCTTGTCGGTGGCCTTGTTGCTGCCGTCAATAACGCCCTTCTCCACCAGCGGCAGTACGCCGTCGGCGAACATTTCGGTGTGGATGCCAAGGTGCTTGTGGCCGCCCAGCTGAGCCAGCACTGCGTTGGGGATGGCACCGATGCCCATCTGAAGGCAGGCGCCGTCCTCTATAAGGGCTGCGCAGTTGCGGCCGATGGCGGTCTCAATCTCGTTGGGCTGCGTGAAAGTGGCGGGCTCCAGAGGAGTATTATCCTCTACAAACAAATCTATTGCGCTCAGCGGAATGATGGCCTGGCCCCAGGAACGGGGAACGTGCTTGTTTACCACGGCGATTACGGTCTTGGCGCACTCGATGGCGGCCAGGGTGGCGTCTACAGAGGTGCCAAGCGACACAAATCCGTGTTTGTCGGGAGGACACACCTGAACCATTGCTACGTCGCAGGGGAGGGCGCCGCAGCGGTACAGTTTCTGAGTCTCGCTCAGGAACACCGGGATATAATCTGCATAACCGGCCTGGACATTCTTGCGCACGTTGCCGCCCACGAAAAATGCCTGGTGGAAGAATATGCCGGCGTACTTTTCGTCCGTGTAGGGTGCGGGACCTTCCGTGTGAAGGTGGTGGATAAATACATTCTTGATTTCACCGGCGTCTGCACGGCGGCAGAGAGCCTGTATGAGCACCTGCGGAGCGCTTGCCACAGAGCTGAAATGGATGTGGTCGCCGTTCTTTACAACTTTTACGGCCTCATCTGCGCTGATAAACTTGATTTCCTTGTTCATCTGTTTTGAGATAATGATTACTTTTGTGCCGCTAAGATACAAAAATTGCAATGAATAGAGAAAAACAACTGGAAGCTTTCAACCGTTTGCTGGACGTTATGGACACCCTGCGCGAGAAGTGCCCCTGGGACCACAAACAGACCATCGATTCTCTCCGCCCCAACACAATAGAGGAGGTGTTCGAGCTCTCGGACGCCATAATGAACCACGATATGCACAACATCTCCAAGGAGCTGGGTGACGTGCTGCTGCATATAGTTTTCTATGCCAAGATTGGCAGCGAGCTGGGCGAGTTTGACATTGCGGATGTGTGCAACCAGCTGTGCGACAAGCTTATATTCCGCCACCCGCACGTCTATCCCCCCAAGGATGACGGCTCCCAGCTGGCCAAAGATTCCAGCAAGGCAAACAATGCGGACCAGGTGGTGAAGAACTGGGAGCAGTTAAAGCAGACGGAGAAGGACGGCAACAAGACTGTGCTGAGCGGCGTGCCGCGCACCCTGCCGCCCCTTATCAAGGCCTACCGTATGCAGGACAAGGCCCGCGCCGTGGGTTTCGATTGGGAAAAGAAGGAGGATGTATGGGATAAGGTGGCCGAGGAACTTGGCGAGTTCCGCGAGGCGCTGGGCGCTATGGAAGACACCGATGCCGGCCGCGCCGCCGCGCAGGGCGAGCTGGGCGACCTGCTCTTCTCAATTGTGAACGCATCCCGCCTTTACAAACTCAACCCCGACACTGCGCTGGAGAGCACCTGCATAAAGTTCCGCGACCGCTTCACCTACGTGGAACTGAAGGCCCGCGAACAGGGCAGGGACATCCGCGAGATGACACTGGCGGAAATGGACGCCCTCTGGGAGGAGGCCAAAAAAGCTGAATAATGGCAAAGGAGTGGCAGCAGCGCACCGCCCTGCTTATGGGCGAAGAGACTCTGGAGCGCATCGCGCACCGCTGCGTGGCAGTGGTGGGCGTAGGCGGAGTGGGGGCGTATGCCGCCGAAATGCTAACGCGGGCGGGAGTAGGCCATCTTATTCTGCTTGACTGCGACGTGGTTAGCCAGCCCGATAAAAACCGCCAGCTGCTGGCCACCGACTCCGCGATGGGGCGGCTCAAGGTCGAGGTCCTCTCCGAACGGCTCAAGGACATCAATCCTGAAATCGACATCGACATAATTGCGGAATATCTCACGGAGGAGAACGTGCCGCAGCTGCTGGGCGGCCGCAAGATAGACTTTCTGGTGGACGCCATAGACACTCTCGCCCCCAAGCTGGCTCTTATTGAATACTGTGTGAAAGGCGGCATTCCGCACGTGAGCTCTATGGGGGCCGGCGCAAAATACGACGCCACAAAGGTCCGCCTGGCCGATCTTTCAAAGAGCTACAACTGCCCGCTGGCCTACATTGTGCGCAAAAAACTGCGCAAACGGGGCATCGAAAAGGGCTTCAAGGTAGTATTCAGCGAAGAGCTGCCGGAGCGTGAGGCCATTGTGGAGGATGCGGGCCGCAACAAAAAGAGCCAGGTGGGCACCATCTCCTATATGCCCGCCGTGTTCGGCTGCGTGTGTGCGCAGGCCGCTATTGCTTTCCTCAAAGATAATTACTAAATTAGCACGATATATGCAGATATAGGGAGTACTATATCTAAAGTGACATTATGGCAGAAAATAAATTACTGGAGAAATTGGAAGACCTCAAGGCGAAGTATGCTTCGCTGCAGAATCAGCTTGCTGACCCTGAGCTTATCAGCGATATGAAGCGCTTTGTGCAGGTCAATAAAGAATACAAGGAACTGGAGCCTATTATTGCGGCTGGCGAAGAATACCGCCGCCAGGTGGACAGCCTGGACATAGCAAAGGATATCCTCCTGAACGAGAAGGACCCCGACCTGCGCGAGATGGCCAAGATAGAGGCCTCGGAAATTGAGGAACGCCTCCCCAAGATGGAGGAGGAGATAAAGCTGTTGCTTATCCCGGCCGACCCCGAAGACGACAAGAACGCAATTCTGGAAATCCGCGGCGGCACCGGCGGCGACGAGGCTGCCATTTTTGCCGGCGACCTGTTCCGTATGTATGCTAAATATTGCGAGAAGAAGGGGTGGAAAATGGAGGTAAACAGCTCCAGTGAAGGGGCTATGGGCGGCTTCAAGGAGGTCGTCTGCAAGATTTCGGGAGAGAAGGTGTACGGCACTTTGAAATATGAGAGCGGCGTGCACCGTGTTCAGCGCGTGCCGCAAACCGAAACCCAGGGCCGCGTGCACATCAGCGCCGCTTCGGTGGCTGTGCTGCCGGAGGCGGACGAGTTTGACGTGGACCTCAATATGAACGATGTGCGCAAAGATACCTACTGCGCTTCGGGCCCCGGCGGACAGTGCGTAAACACCACCTATTCTGCTGTGCGCCTTACGCATATTCCCACCGGCCTGGTGGTCCAGTGCCAGGACCAGAAGTCCCAGATAAAGAACTTCGAGAAGGCGTTGGAAGAGCTTCGCACACGTCTGTATAACTTTGAATATCAGAAGTATATGAACGAGATTGCGGCCAAGCGCAAGACTCTCGTTTCTACCGGCGACCGCAGCGCCAAGATACGTACTTACAATTACCCCCAGAGCCGCGTTACCGACCACCGCATCGGCTACACTATGTATAACCTGCCGGTGTTTATGGACGGTGAAATTCAGGAGCTGATAGACCAGCTGGTTATTGCGGAGAACGCAGAGCGCCTCAAAGCTGCAGGAGAAGATAATTAATAATCTTAACTATACTATGGACACCCAACTGCTCAACATCGCCCAGCACTTTGCCCTGGAAGGGGCAATCGCTTCTATCGACCGCCTTGGCGAGGGCTTTATAAACGACACTCTCACCATCACAATGGAGGGGGCTTCCCGCCCCGGTTACATCTTGCAGCGCAAGAACCACAACATTTTCAAGAATGTCCCCGCAATGATGGACAACATCTACCGCGTCACCAACCATATCAAAGCAAAAGTGGTGGCTGCCGGCGGCGACCCTATGCGCGAGACACTCACCGTGGTCCCTACTATAGACGGCAAGCTCTATTATAAAGACGGCGAGAATTATTGGACCGTTTGCGTGTTCATTACCGACTCTGTGACCCACGACCGCGCCGACACGGAGGAACTGGCATACAAGGGGGGCGAAGGCCTCGGCCTTTTCCAGTCCCAGCTGGCCGATTTCACTGAGCCTCTGGCAGAGACCATCCCCGGCTTCCACAATATCCGCAGCCGTTTCGAGCAGTGGGACGAAGCTCTCAAGCGCGACGCCGCAGGCCGCGTTAAGGACCTTGCAGAGGAAATTTCGTGGATCGAGAGCCGCCGCGCCAAGATGCTGGATTTCTGGCACTTGGTGGAGACGGGCGAACTGCCTATGCGTGTGACCCACAACGACACCAAGCTGAGCAACGTGCTGTTCAACAAAGACGACAGCGTGCTCTGTATGATTGACCTGGACACATGTATGAGTTCCACCGCCCTCAACGACGTGGGCGACGCCCTGCGCTCCTACACCAACACCGGCGCAGAAGACGACAAGGACCTGGACCGCGTCTCTATGGATATAAAGATTTACAAGGCATACGTTTCCGGCTATCTGTCAAAGATGCGCCCGCACCTTACTCCCAAGGAGATAGAGATGCTGCCGTTCTCCGGAATCTACATTACCTTCGAGCAGGTGCTCCGCTTCTTGATGGACTACATCGACGGAGACACCTACTACCGCATTGCATATCCGGACCACAACCTGGTGCGCACCCGCGCCCAGTACAAGCTGCTCACCAGCATGGAGAGCCAGTGGGCCGAGATGCAGAATATCTAACAGCCGGATATAAGTTTCTCGCACAGTGCGATGTCGTCGGGGCGTATTATGACCTTGGCGCTGCCGCACTGGCTGAAGGCGTACATATACTCTATCGATATTCCGCCCTCGGACAACTTGTTCATATAGGGGGCGATGGCGCCCGGACGGTCGGGGCATTCGAGGCACACGACGTCGGTGGTGTTCACCGCGAAGCCGGCGGCGCGCAGCGCCTCCACGGCTTTGTCGGTATCATCTACAATGAGTCGCAGTATGCCGAAGTCGGAGTTTTCACTCACGGTGAAGGCCTGCATATCGACGCCGGCCTGGCCCAGGATATTGGTTACCTCGGTGAACCGTCCGATCTTGTTCTGCAAAAAGATAGAAAGCTGTTTTATTATCATAGCGATACAAATTTACAATTTTCTTTTATCAATCACGTGCTTGGCTTTGCCGGCGCTGCGCTCTATGCTGCCCGGCTCAACAATCTTGACGTCGCACTTGATGCCGATTACGCTGGCTATGCGGCCGGTAATGGCCTTGACAAGGGCGTTGAGAGCGCCAACGCTGTCGGCGTAGCACTCAGGCCGCAGCTCTATGTCCAGCTGGAAGGTGTCGGTGTTGTCCACGCGGTCTACGGTTATGAAATACTGCCCGTTGCACTCCGCGAACTCCATAATTACCGATTCTATCTGGGTCGGGAACACGTTCACGCCGCGGATAATTAGCATATCGTCTGTCCGGCCCATTATCTTGTTCATACGCACTGAAGTGCGGCCGCACTTGCAAGGTTCGTAGTTCAGTGAGGTCAAATCGCGGGTACGGTAGCGGATTACCGGCATGCCCTCTTTGGTGAGGGTGGTGAACACCAGTTCGCCCTGCTCTCCGTGTGGCACGGGCTGCAGCGTGACGGGGTCTATTATCTCCGGGTAGAACATATCCTCCCAAAGATGGGTGCCGTCCTGATATTCGCACTCGCCGCCGACGCCGGGGCCGCTGACCTCGGTCAGGCCGTAAATGTCGTAGGCCTTGATGCCCAGTTTCTCTTCCAGTTCCGCGCGCATATTCTCGCTCCAGGGCTCTGCGCCAAAGACGCCCGCCTTCAGCTTCATATCCTTGAGAGAGAAATCCTCGCTCTTGTGCAGACTCTCCGCCAAAAACAGGGCGTAGGAGGGGGTGCAGCACAGCGCCGTCACACCCAGGTCCTTCATAAGCAGCAGTTGCTTGGCGGTATTGCCGCTGGAGGCTGGCAGCACAGAGCAGCCGACCTTTGTGGCGCCGTCGTGAGCACCCAGGCCGCCGGTAAACAAGCCGTAGCCGTAGGCAACCTGCACAATGTCCTTTTTGCTAAGTCCGTAAGCCGTCAGGCAGCGGGCCACGCCCTCGCTCCAGCATTCAAGGTCGTGCTGGGTGTAGCCCGCCACTATAGGCTTTCCTGTGGTTCCGCTGGAGGCGTGAAATCGCACGATATCGCTCATAGGTGCCGCAAACGTGCCGGTGGGGTAGTAGTCCCTCAGATCCTGCTTTGTCATAAACGGCAACTTGCTGATATCTTCGATTCCCTTGATGTCGGAGGGTTTCACACCCGCCGCATCCATTCGGTCGTGATAGTATTTCACATTGTCGTATGTGTACTTTACTATCTTGACCAGCCGCTCGCTTTGGAGCTTGGTGAGCTCCTCGCGCGGCATGCACTCCATTTCTTTATTCCACATCATTGTATTAGTCTATTTTAATCTGCTCTTTGATTTCTGCAATGTTTGCTTTGATATAATCGTCGCTCACCTCGCCGTTTACCAGGTTGCCGGCCAGATACTGGTCGTAGGCGGCAATGTCGATAAGGCCGTGGCCGCTGAGGTTGAAGAGGATTACCTTCTGCTCGCCTTTGGCGTCGCAGGCCTTGGCTTCGCGGATGGTCGCCGCAATGGCGTGGCAGGACTCAGGGGCGGGGATTATGCCCTCTGCCTTGGCGAAGATAAGACCCTTTTCGAAGGTCTCCAGCTGAGGAATGTCTACAGCCTCAACATAGCCGTCCTTAACCAGCTGGGTGACAATCATACCGGCACCGTGGTAGCGGAGACCGCCGGCGTGGATGTTTGCAGGGCGGAAATTGTGGCCCAGAGTGAACATCGGAATCAGCGGGGTGAAACCGGCCTCATCGCCAAAATCGTAGTGGAACTCGCCCTTTGTGAACTTCGGGCAGGAGAGGGGCTCTGCCGCAATGAAGCGGGTCTTTTTGCCGTCCTTGAAATTGTGGCGCATGAAAGGGAAGGCGATGCCGCCAAAGTTGCTGCCGCCGCCAAAGCACCCGATAACTATGTCGGGATATTCGCCCGCCATTTTCATCTGCTTTTCTGCCTCAAGGCCGATGATGCTCTGGTGAAGGGTCACATGGTTGAGCACGGACCCCAGCGAATAACGGCAGTTGGGGGTGTTCATTGCCAGCTCCACCGCCTCGCTTATTGCGGTGCCCAGTGAACCCTGGTGGTTGGGATCTTTGGTAAGGATGTCCTTGCCGGCGCGGGTACTCATAGAGGGCGATGCAATTACCTGGGCACCGTAGGTCTGCATAATGCTGCGGCGGTAGGGTTTCTGCTCGTAGGAAATCTTTACCATATATACCGCTGCCTCAAGGCCGAACACCTTTGCGGCGTAGCTCAGGGCGGTGCCCCACTGGCCGGCGCCGGTCTCGGTTGTGACGTTGGTTATGCCCTCTTTCTTGCAGTAGTATGCCTGCGGCAGGGCGCTGTTGAGCTTGTGGCTGCCCACCGGGCTCACGCTCTCGTTCTTGAAGTAGATGTGGCACTTGGTGCCGATAGCCTCTTCGAGACCGTAGGCGCGCACCAGCGGGGTGGAGCGGTACGACTTGTACAGGTCGCGGACCTCTTCCGGAATGTCAATCCAGGCGTCGGTCTGGTTGAGTTCCTGCTCAGATGCCTCGCGGGAGAAAATATGTGCGAGGTCATCTACTGTAACCGGCTGTTTGGTTGCGGGATGCAACATCGGCAGGGGCTTGTTGGGCATATCTGCCTGAATGTTATACCATTGTCTGGGGATCTCTTCCTCCGGAAGAATAAATCGTTTTGTTGCCATAATAAGTGTTTTTAAACGTTTATAATTGTTTTTAATTGTTTTCTCAACAAAAAAGGCCGGTCTTTAAGACCAGCCTTATATGTGTAAATCGTATGTTTCCCTAATTAGTTTTGCACGGAAGGTGATGCGCACACAGAAACACTCGGTTGCCAAAACCAAGCGCGCCAAAAAAAGAAGTTGTTAACTTGTGCGTTCACTTATTTGTTGCTTTTGCTGCTACAAAGGTTTGCAGAAAAAATCATATATGCAAATTTTTTTGTTGTTAAATGAGCGGCATACCGTGCTTCCGGCAGGCTTCGCGCATATCGTCGGGCCATATACTGCTCTGAATTTCACCGATATGCCCCTTGCGAAGCAGGAACATACAAAGACGGCTCTGCCCGATGCCCCCGCCGATGCTCTGCGGCAGCGCGCCCGCCAGCAAGCGGCGGTGGAAATAAAGCTCGGCGCGATGCTGCTGCCCGCTTATTTCCAACTGGCGCAGCAGCGACTCGGCGTCTACGCGGATACCCATGGAAGATATTTCGAAAGCGCACTCCAGCACCGGGTTCCAAAGCAGGATGTCGCCGTTCAGGCCGCGGTAGCCGTCGTCGGTGTCGGTGCTCCAATCGTCATAGTCCGGGGCGCGTCCGTCGTGCGGCTTGCCGTCCGAAAGGGCTCCGCCTATTCCAATCACGAACACCGCCCCGTATTTGCGGGCAATCTCGTTTTCGCGCTCTTTGGGGGTGAGGCCCGGGTAGCGGTCCAGAAGCTCCTGCGCGTGGATGAAGGTTATTCTATCCGGCAGGATGGGGGTGATGGCGGGGTACTGCTCATATACCATATATTCCGTCTGAAGCAGCACGTTGTAGATGCCTTCTACCTTTTGCTTGAGGTAGTCCGTGGTGCGCTCGCTGTGGCCCATCACCGCCTCCCAGTCCCACTGGTCCACATACAGCGAATGGAGGTTGTCCAGCTCCTCGTCCGGGCGGATGGCGTTCATATCGGTGTAGATGCCGTAGCCGCGCGGAATCTTGTACTCCGCCAGCGTCAGTCTTTTCCACTTCGCCAGCGAATGGACAATCTCCGCCTGGGTGTCGTTCATATCGCCAATTGCAAAACGGACCGGCCGCTCGATGCCGTTAAGGTCGTCGTTTATGCCCAGACCGCTCTTCACGAACAGCGGCGCAGTGACGCGCCTCAGTCTCAGCTGCGAAGCCAGGCTCTGCTGGAAGAAATCTTTTATGCTCTTGATGCCCTGTTCCGTCTGTTGCAGAGAAAGCAGCGGCTTGTAATTATTCGGGAGTACCAGTTTGCTCATTTGATCAGATGATTATTCGTCTTTTAAAAGGTGCGGGCGGAGGCGGCGGGTGCGCTCCAGCGACTGCTCGTCCTGCCAGGCCTTTATAAGTTTGGGATTGCCTGAGAGCAGCACGTCGGGCACTTTCCACCCCTTGAAGTCGGCGGGGCGGGTGTAGACGGGCGGGGAAAGGAGACCGTCCTGGAAGGAGTCGGATAGGGCGCTGGTCTCGTCTCCAATCGCGCCCGGAATAAGGCGCACGGCGGCATCCACAATAATTGCCGCGGGTATTTCGCCGCCGCTCAGCACATAGTCGCCCACCGATATTTCGCGGGTCACTATGTGCTCGCGGATGCGGTGGTCGATGCCCTTGTAGTGGCCGCAGAGTATAATAACGTTCTGCATACACGAAATCTCGTTAGCGTCGCCCTGGTCCAGAATTTTGCCGTCCGGGGAGGTGTATATTATTTCGTCGTAGTCGCGCTCGCTCTTGAGGTGCTCTATAAGGTTGTAGATGGGCTCTATTTTCATCACCATACCGGCGTCGCCGCCAAAGGCATAGTCGTCTATCTGCTTGTAGTTTCCGCTGCCCCAATCGTGCAGATTGTGCACAAATATCTCTACCAGGCCTTTGTCGCGGGCCCTTTTTACAATTGAATAGTTAAGCGGGCTGTCAAGCAGCTCCGGAACGGCTGTAATAATATCGAATCTCATACGCCACAAAATTATTAATAAAACCTTATTTGTTAAGTTTTTTTTCTAATTTCGCCTTTTAGTGTATACTTAAAACCCGAACAAATGAGTGATGACCTTAACAAGATTGCTGCCGAGCAGGTGAATGCCGAACAGGAGCAGTCCACGCAAAACGGCGAACAGCCGATTTCTGAAACAGTTGAAAATGTAACTTCCAAACTTGGAGACGCCCTGGGCGCAGCCGTAGAGAAAATAAAGGATGCCGTGCAGGAGGTTGCCGAAAAGGTTTCCGAAGCCGCTCCCGAGATTCTGGAGAAGGCAAAAGCCACCGCGGCCGACCTTTCCGAAAAGGCCAAGGCTGCTGCGGAAGATCTTTCTGCCAAGGCCAAGGAGGCCGCTCCGGAACTGATGGAGAAGGCAAAGGCCGCTGCTGCAACTCTGCAGGAGAAGGCTAAGGACCTGGTGGACAAGGCAAACGACGCCGTGGATAATTTCCAGGAGAAGGCCAAAGATGTGACTGCCGACATAGCCGAAAAGGTGAAGGACGCGTCCGGGAAGGTAGAAGAAACTGTCCAGAAAGCATTCGAGAAGCCCGAAAAAGAAGAGAAACCGGCAGAGCCCGCAGCAGAGCGCGAGCCGGAAATCGATTTCTCCGAAAAGAGCCTCAAGGAACTGGTCGACGCTCTCAAAGAATATGTCGATAACGAGGATATGCGTTCCCTCAACAAATATGCTGAGGTAATAAAGGCCTGCTTCTACAAGAACCTCAAGAAAGAAAAGCTCGCTATGGGCTTCGACGAGGTTGCGGAGGAGGCCGTGAAGGCATCCATAGTTGCCGATGCCCCCGCCGCCGAAGAAGCACCTGCCGAGGCCGCAGAGGCGCCCGCCGAGCCCGAGGCTGCCGCGACCAACCCGTTTGCGGAGCTGGAGCGCGGCTTCAAGGAGGTTTACGGCAAATACCGCAATATGCGCGCTGAGTTTATGAACGAGCAGAACAGCAAGCGCGAAGAGAACTACGAGGCCAAGGCCAAGATTCTCGCCGACCTCAAGGCGTTGGTAGAGGAGCCCGGCGACCTGAGCCAGGCATATCCCAAGTTCCGCGAGCTGCAGAACACCTGGCGCACCATAGGTCCTGTGCCCCCGGCAAAGGCCAAAGATCTCTACGATTCTTATTATCACAACGTTGAGGTCTTCTACGACTACGTAAAGATCAACAACGAGCTCCGCGAGATGGATTTCAAGAAGAATCTCGAGGCCAAGGAAGAGCTTTGCAAGAAGGCGGAAGCCCTTGCGGAGAGCGAAAACAGCGTGCAGTCTTTCCGCGCCCTGCAAAAGCTGCACGAGGAGTGGAAGGAACTCGGCCCCGTGGCCAAGGAGATGCGCGAAGAAATTTGGGAGCGCTTCCGCGCCGCCACCGCCAAGGTAAACAAGAAATATCAGGCTTTCTTTGAGTCTGCAAAAGAGAAGCAGGTCGCCAACCTCAAAGCCAAGACCGAGCTTTGCGAAAAGGCCGAGGCCATCGCTAACAGCGACCTTAACATAAACAGCAACTGGGCCAAGCTCACCGCCGAGATGCAGGAGCTCCAGAAGGAATGGCGCACCATCGGCTTTGCAGTAAAGAAAGAGAACGAGAAGATTTACGAGCGTTTCCGCGCCGCCTGCGATAAGTTCTTCACCGCCAAGAAGCAGTTCCATTCCGATTTTAAAGATCAACTGGCTGCCAACCTGGCCAAGAAGGAGGAGCTCTGCGAGAAGGCAGAGGCCGTAAAGGACAGCGAAGATTGGAAGAAGACTTCCGACATTCTCATCAACTTGCAAAAGCAGTGGAAGGAGATAGGCCCCGTCCCCAAAAAGAAATCGGACCAGGTTTGGAACCGTTTCCGCGCAGCCTGCGACGCTTTCTTTGAGAACAAGGACAAGCACAACGGCGGCAAGGGCGCAAGCCTTGGCGAGAATCTTACCGCCAAGAAAGAGCTCATCGCTGCAATAGAGGCGTTTGAACTTGCCGGCGACCACGACGCCGACCTGGCCGCAATGCGCGACTTCCAGGCCAAGTGGCGCGAGATTGGCTTTATCCCCTTCAAGGAAAAGGATAAAATACAGAACGCATACCGCGACGCACTCAAGGCCAAGTTCGGTGAACTCACCGAAGAACGTCCCCCGCGCCGCCGCGAGTTCCAGGAGCGTCCCACACGCGCTGCGGCCCGTCCCGTAACGGAGAAAGACCGTCTTATTCAGGAGTTTGTGAAGCTGGAGCAGGACATTGCCACTTGGGAGAACAACATCGGCTTCTTTGAGAAATCAAAGAACGCAGAGTCCCTGGTGAGCGACTACCGCGCCAAGATTGAGGATGCCAAGAAAGAACTGGCCGCCCTCGAAGCTAAAATCAAATCTATGAACAAGGCCGAGGAAGAGCCCGAGGCATAAGCGAAACTTTTTAAAAGCTGATGAACAAACAGAGTGCGATTGGATTTGCGCTGATAGGCATCATTTTGTTGCTTTTCAGCTGGTACAATACTAAACAATTCGAGAAACGCCGCGCTGCGCAGTTGGCGCAGGACTCCATCGCAAGGGTGGAGGCGGCTAAGTATGCAGAAGAGATGGCGGAGGCCGAGGCGGCACGCTTCGAGGCCGACACCACCGGCGGACAGGCCGAGGCACAGATGTACAAAACACAGAGCCTCAACGCAATGGCGTTCGACGGCGGGGAAGAAGTGGTATATCTGGAGAACGACAATATCAAGGTCGGTTTCACCACCCACGGCGGCCAGATAGACGAGGTGCTAATCAAAAAGTATTTCAAGCACGACAGCAGCGCCCTCTATCTTGTGCCCAAGGGGGCCAGCAAGTTCGATGTGGAGCTTGACGCCGGCCAGTACATAAACTCCACCGATTTCAACTATTCTGTGGTTTCCGCCACTGCGGACAACGTCACGATGCGCCTCTATGTGGACGACGATTCCTACATAGAGCACGTCTACACGTTGATTCCGGACAGCTACGACGTGGGCTTTGATATGCACTTCGTGGCGATGGACAGCATAATTCCCCGTTCGTCGTCTATGTGCAAGTTCAACTGGACGTTGGATATGCCCCGCCTGGAAAAGGGTTACACCAACGAGAGGAACTACTCCGCGGTGGGCTTCCGTTACACCGGCGCAGACAAAATAAAACAGATACAGCTGCGCAAAGATTCGGGCCGCGAAACCCTGGCCGGGTCCGCCAGCTGGGTGGCTTTCAAACAGCAGTTCTTCTCTGCAATCCTCTATTCTACAGATGGTTTTTCTGGCGGCGACGTGGCGGTGAAGACCTATCCGGAGAGCGACCCGGAGCAGCGCCTGTTTGCTGCGGGCGCCGACCTCACCGTGGAATACGGTGCCAAGAGCGCCGATTTCACCCGCAGCTTTGAGTGGAACTTCACCCCGAACCACTACCCGGTGCTCAAGGGGTATGACCGCGCCTACGACAAACTTCTCCCGCTGGGAGGCTGGCTCACCGGCTCCATCTGTAAATATGTCATCATTCCGGTTTTCAACTGGCTCAGCAAATATTTCAGCAGCTACGGTCTCATTATCCTGCTGCTCACCATCCTCATAAAGCTGGTCATCTCGCCGCTCACCATCAAATCTTACGAATCTTCCGCCAAGATGAAGGTGCTGCAGCCCGAAATCGAGAAGATAAACGCCAAGTATTCCAAGGAGGCCGACGCTATGAAAAAGCAGCAGGCCACTATGGATTTGTACAAGAAGAGCGGGGTAAGTATGTTTGGCGGGTGTCTGCCTGTGCTGCTGCAGTTCCCCATCCTGTACGCGATGTTCCGCTTCTTCCCCTCCAGCTTCGAGCTGCGTCAGCAGGGGTTCCTTTGGGCCAACGACCTGAGTACCTACGATTCCATCCTCAACTTCGGTTTCAAGATACCGATGTACGGCGACCACGTGTCCCTGTTCGCGCTGCTTATGGGCGTCACAATGTTCATCTATTCCAAGATGACCGCCAGCGCCACCGCGGCCCAGAACCAGCAGATGCCGGGTATGCAGTTTATGACCGTCTGGTTGATGCCCATCTTTATGGTGCTGCTTTGTAACAATTTCTCCGCCGGTTTGAGTTACTACTATATGCTCTCCAACTTGATAACCATCGCCCAGAACTGGGTTATACGCAAGTGGTTCGTGAGCGAGGAGAAGCTCAAAGCCCAGATTGCCCGCAAGACGGCGGAGGCAAAGGCTCCC
Source organism: Bacteroidales bacterium (assembly GCA_017616475.1). Taxonomy (GTDB): domain Bacteria; phylum Bacteroidota; class Bacteroidia; order Bacteroidales; family UBA932; genus Equibacterium. The sequence continues at coordinate 1,505 of JAFZYD010000088.1, read as the reverse complement.
AAGAAGTCCAAGTTCGCGCAACGTCTCGAGGAGGCATACAAAATGCAACAACAGCAGCAAAAGCGCAAGTAATGGGCGCTGTTGCCGATAATCTCAAAACTCTGCTCGCAGAGGTTCCCGCCGGTGTGAAATTGGTCGCTGTGTCCAAGTTCAAACCGGCGGAGGCCATTCTGGAGGCCTATGCGGCTGGGCAGCGCCGCTTCGGCGAGAACCGTCCGCAGGAGCTGGCCGCCAAGGCTGCGGCGCTGCCTGCCGATATCGAGTGGCACTTCATAGGCCATCTGCAGACCAACAAAATCAAATACGTGATACCCTGCGCCTCGCTGATAGAGTCGGTTGATTCGCTGCATCTACTGGAGGCGATTTCTGCCGCGGCGGTGGCACGGGGGGTGGTTGTGGACTGCCTGCTGGAGGTGCACGTGGCGGCGGAGGAGAGCAAGACGGGATTTACGCCGGACGAGGCCGTCTCTGTCGCATCCCGCTCTTCCGTTTTTCCCGGCGTGCGGCTGCGCGGCATAATGGCGATGGCGACCAACACCTCAGATGAAGCGCGCGTGCGCGCCGACTTCCGCACCGCCCATGACGTGCTTCTCCGTACCGGCCTTTCAGAACTCTCCATGGGCATGAGCGGCGACTGGCGCATCGCCGTAGAAGAAGGCGCCACCATCATCCGCATCGGATCTGCGATTTTCGGAGCCAGGTAGTTTCTCTCTGCCGCTTTGGCTTCGGAGGCGGCTTGCCTGCTGCGGAGCTCCGCTCGCCAAGGCTCGCTTCGTCCCTCCCACCACATCCTTCGTCATCCGCTTCGCGGATAACTCGTCTGCGGCGGGCCCCTCCCGCCCATGACGCGGCGGGTGGCGACATCCGCCGCAGTCAACCGCCTACCTCACGCGTCGCGGCAGAGAGAAACTACCTGGCTCCGAAAATTGCAGATCCGATTCGGATGATGGTGGCGCCTTCTTCGCAAGCGATGCGCCAGTCGCCGCTCAGACCCCTAGAGAGTTCGGGAAGGCCGGCGGCCAGCTGCACTTCGTGCGCGCGACGGAAGTCGGCACGGATGCGGTCTTCGTCAGAAGTATTGGTAGCCATAGCCATAATGCCGCGCAGACGCACGCCGGGATAGTCAGCAGCCGAAGCGGCCACGGCCAGAGCCTCGTCGGGAGTGAAGCCCGTCTTGCTCTCTTCTGCCGCCACGTGTACCTCCAGCAGGCCGTCCACTACCCTGCCCTGCGCCACCGCCGCGGCAGAAATTGCCTGCAGCAGGTGCAGCGAATCCACCGACTCTATCAGTGAGGCGTACGGCAGCACAAACTTGATCTTGTTGGTCTGAAGGTGGCCGATAAAGTGCCACTCTATGTCAGCGGGCAGTGCTGCAGCCTTGGCCGCCAGTTCCTGGGGCCGGTTCTCGCCAAAGCGCCGCTGGCCGGCAGCATACGCCGCCATAATATCCTCGGCCGGCTTAAACTTGGAAACCGTCACCAGAGAAACTGATGACGGTATTTCCT
>JAFZYD010000087.1 GCA_017616475.1 Bacteroidales bacterium | reverse complement strand
CGCCGTCGGCGGAGCCTTCACGGCGGCCCAGAAGCTGGATGGCGCGGGCCTCAATCTCGGTGATATAATGCTTCTGGCCGTCGTTGCCGTCCCAGGAACGGCTGGTGATACGGCCCTCGACATAAATCTGGGACCCTTTGCGGATATACTTGTCCGCCAGGTCGGCCAACTGACGCCAGGCCACAATGTTATGCCACTCGGTCACTTCGCGGTCGCGGAACTGCTCGGTGGTTGCCAGCGTAAAATTGGCCTTTCTCACGCCGCCCTCAAAATCTCTTACCTCGGGGTCTCTGCCCACATTTCCAATCAACATTACTTTGTTCAATGATGCCATATCGTTAAAAATTTTATTCGTTAGCTTACAAAGATAACAACATTATTTGAAATCCGGTCACTGCTTGTTCACGAAGCCAGACCATACCCCCGATATATTTACCGCCGTCGGCAGCAACTCTTTCACGAAGGCACGGAGAGGCATAATTCGCCTCCAGCACCGTCTTGCCGCCAAAGTTCCATCCGTCCAGCTGCGCCACCGGGCCGGGGACGGCGTAAATCACAAAAGAATAATCGTCCAGACGCACTTTGTCCATCTCAAGCACATCGATATCCAGGACGCTGTGGCGCACAAATGAGTAGCACTTTTCGTAGCTGCGGTTGGTTATGGCGACCTTGCAGCCGGCGTCTGCAGCAGCCACCGCAGCGGCCTTTGCAGCACCGCCACAACCGACCACCAGCAGCCTATCCCCCGCCACCGTTTCGCGCTCCAGGATGGCCTTCACCCCCAGATAATCGGAATTGAAACCCAGCACGAGGCCGCCCTCCTTCTTGAGGATGTTCACTGCCTTTATGGTGCGAACCGCCTCGCTGCCCGGCTTGCACTTGTAATATGCCAGCTCTTTAAAGGGCATCGTGACGTTCACCGCGTCGTAATCGGCCAGGAAACGGGCGTAGGCCTTCTCGAAATCGGGTTCTTCTATAAGGTCGTAAGTGCCCTTTCCGGGGCAGAGCTCCGCGAACAGCCTGGGGCTCTGGCTGTGCGCAACCGGGTTTCCGATAATGCCAATTTTCATTTGAGTATCTGTTTCTGGCGCAGCGCCTCGTAACTTAGAATAGCCACGGAGGTAGCCACATTAAGGGAATCCATCTTCCCCATCATCGGAATCATTATTTTGGCGTCGGACCTTTCCCGCCAGAAATCTGACAGGCCGGTACTTTCGGTGCCGAAAACCAGCGCCGTCGCCCCGGTAAAATCGACGTCATAATAGACCTTTGAATCCTGCAGCTGCGCGGTGACTATCTTGAAGCCGTTCGCCGCCAGCCAGCGGGCGGCATCGGCAGAAGAGCAGGCCACGACCGGAGTGGTAAAGACCGCCCCGGTGCTGGCGCGAACCACGTTAGGGTTGTATATGTCGGTGAGAGGGTCGCACACAATAACGGCGTCGGCGCCGCTGGCGTCCGCACTGCGCAGTATCGCCCCCAGATTGCCCGGCTTTTCCACCGACTCCAGCACAATAACCAGCGAGTCGCGGCGTGCCGGAAGGCCGGCGAATGAGAGCTGGCGGCATTCCAGAACCGCCACGACCCCCTCGGTGCCTTCCCGGTAGGCAATCTTGGAATAGGCCGCCCGCGACAGCGAAAAAACCTGCCGGGCTGCGTCTATAAGGTTCTGTACCTCAACCTGCGGGATTATATCTTCACAGAAAAACAGCTGGTCGATAGCGAAACCTGCAGCAAGCGCCCGTTCCGCCTCACGGCGTCCCTCCACCACAAAAAGGCCTTTTTCGCGACGCAGTGCCGATTTGCTCTGCAGCGCGACCACGTCTTTCAGACGCTGGTTCTGGAGGGATTCGATTTTTTCCAACTCACTATGCCTCCTCTGCGGGCTTGTCGGCCTTCTTTTCCGGCTTCATCTGCGGGAAGAAGAGCACGTCCTGGATGGTTGTGGAGTTGGTCATAAACATTGTCAGGCGGTCGATGCCCATACCCAGGCCGGAGGTCGGCGGCATTCCGTATTCCAATGCGCGGACAAAGTCCATATCGATGTACATAGCCTCGTCGTCGCCCTTGGCCTTGAGACGGGCCTGGTCTTCGAAGCGCTCGAACTGGTCTATGGGGTCGTTGAGCTCGCTGTAGGCGTTGGCCAGCTCCTTGCCGTTCACAAACAGCTCGAACCGCTCCGTAAGGCGCGGATTGCTGCGGTGACGCTTGGTGAGCGGGCTCATCTCAACGGGATAATCGGTTATGAATGTGGGTTGTATGAGGTTCTTTTCGCAATACTCGCCAAAGATTGCATCCACCAGCTTGCCGTAGCCGAACGACGGGTCAATGGGGACGTTGAGGCGGGCGCAGGTGGCGCGCAGCTCATCTTCGCTCATTCCGGAAATATCGACTCCGGCGTATTCCTTGATGGCCTCCAGCATAGGCAGGCGGCGGTAAGGGGCCTTGAACTCAATCTCGTTGCCCCAAACGTCGAACTTGGTGCAGCCGTTGGTCGCAATGGCCACCTTCTCCAGCATAGTCTCCACGAACTTCATCATCCAGTTGTAATCTTTGTAGGCGACGTAAATCTCCATACAAGTGAACTCGGGGTTGTGGGTGCGGTCCATACCCTCGTTGCGGAAGTCCTTGGCAAACTCATACACCCCCTTGAAGCCGCCAACAATCAGGCGCTTGAGGTAGAGTTCGTTTGCAATTCGCAGATACAGAGGGATATCCAGAGTATTGTGGTGCGTAACGAACGGGCGCGCTGTGGCGCCGCCGGGGATGCTCTGCAGGATGGGGGTCTCCACCTCCAGGCAGCCCGCCTCGTTGAAATATTGGCGCATAGTGGCGATAATCTTCGCCCTCTTTACGAACACGTCGCGCACCTGCGGATTAACGATGAGGTCCACGTAGCGCTGGCGGTAGCGCAGCTCGGGGTCGGTAAAGCCGTCGTGCACAGTGCCGTCCGCGTCGGTCTTTACAATCGGAAGCACCCGCAGCGACTTGGAAAGCACCGTCAGGCTCTTGGCGTGCACGCTCAGCTGGCCGGTCTGGGTAATGAACGCAAAGCCGGTGATGCCGATAATGTCGCCGATGTCCAGCAGCTTCTTGAACACGGTGTTATACAGGGTTTTATCTTCGTCCGGGCAGATTTCGTCGCGCTTGACATAGACCTGGATGCGCCCCGTCTCGTCCTGGAGTTCCATAAAGGAGGCGGCGCCCATTATGCGGCGGCTCATTATTCGGCCGGCAATGCATACGTCGGCGAAGTTTTGTTTTTCGCTGTCGTAGCCGTCTTTTATGTCCTGTGTGGTGGCGTTAACTTTATATTCTGCTGCGGGGTACGGCTCTATGCCGAGTTCGCGAAGTTTTGCAAGCGACTCCCTGCGGATAAGTTCCTGTTCGTTAAGTTGTTGTTCCATTTTACCGAGATGCCTTTTTATGCAATTTCGTTTGCAAAAGTAGCTTTTTTTTGCCAATAAAGAAATTATAGGGTATCTTTGTATGATTATGACTCCCATCGTAGATAGAAAATGGATCGTTAAGCCTTCCGGAGATCCTGTGCTGGTGCGCCAGCTCTCGGCCGAGATTGGCATCGACCCTGTGCTGAGCAACCTTCTGGTGCAGCGCGGCATTAAGTCTTACGATGAGGCGCGCGAGTTTTTCCGCCCCGACCTGAGTATGCTGCACGACCCTTTCCTTATGGTCGATATGCAGAAGGCGGTGGACCGCATCGAACTGGCGGTGAACCGCAAAGAAAAGATTCTCATCTACGGCGACTACGATGTGGACGGCACCACCGCGGTGTCGCTGATGTACATCTTCCTTAAGCACGTCACGCAGGACTACCTGCTGGATTATTATATCCCGGACCGCTACGACGAAGGCTACGGCCTCTCCTACAAGGGCATCGACTATGCCCACAGCAAGGGGTGCAGCCTCATTATTACGCTGGACTGCGGCATCAAGGCTGTGGAGAAGGTAAAATATGCGGGTGAATTCGGCATCGACGTGATTATCTGCGACCACCACCTGCCCGACGCGGAACTGCCCGCTGCGGTGGCGGTGCTGGACCCCAAGAGAGAAGACAACACCTACCCCTTCGACGACCTTTCGGGCTGCGGCGTGGGCTTCAAGCTGGCCCAGGCTTATGCGATGACGCACGGCATCCACCGCGAGGAGGTGCTGGAGCTGCTGGACCTGCTGGTGGTGAGCATCGCGTCCGATTTGGTGTCGGTGACCGGCGAAAACCGCGTGCTGGCGCACTACGGCCTCAAACAGCTCAACAGCCACCCGCGCAAAGGCCTGCAGTCCATAATAAAACTCGCCGGTCTCGAAAAGCACCTGATCACCATAGATGAGATAGTGTTCAAGATTGGGCCGCGCATCAACGCCGCCGGGCGTATGGAGTCGGGCCGCACTGCCGTGGACCTGCTCATTTCGGGCGACGACGAAAGCGCCAGCAAGATTGGCGACGAAATAAACAACCACAACAACGAGCGCAAGAGCATAGACCGCGAAATCACCCTCGAGGCCATAAATATGGTGCGTGGCAACAGCGATTTCGACAACAAGAAATCTACCATAGTCTACAACCCGTCCTGGCACAAGGGCGTGGTGGGCATCGTGGCGTCGCGTCTGGTGGAGGCCTTCTACCGCCCTACCATCGTCCTCACCAAATCGGCCGAGGGGTTCATTGCGGGCAGCGCCCGTTCGGTGGCTGGCTTCGACCTTTACGAGGCCATTGAATCGTGCTCCGACCTGCTGGAGAACTTCGGCGGCCACACCTATGCCGCCGGCCTCACAATGAAGGAGGAGAACTTTGAGGAGTTCTCCCGCCGGTTCGAGGAACACGTTGAGAAGATGATTAACGAGGATGTGCTCACGCCCATCGTCAACATAGATTCATACCTCGATTTCAAGCAGATAACCCCCAAGTTCTTCCGCCTGCTCAAGCAGTTCCAGCCCTTCGGGCCGGGCAACCCGTCGCCGGTGTTCATTTCGGAGAAGGTATACGACAACGGCAACGGCCGCTGCGTGGGCACCGACAACGGCCACTTGAAGCTGGAGCTTATCCAGGAAATCGAGGACAAATCCTCCCCCACTTCCTACACCTATCCCGCCCTGTCCGCCATCGCCTTCAACCAGTCGGAACATTTCTCCCACATCCAGGCCGGCTACCCAATTGACATCTGCTATTCCATTGCAGAGAACTACTACCGCGGCATCGCCAACATCCAGCTGCGCATCCGCGACATAAAAGACAGGGACGACATCTTCTAGTTATGAAAAAGCGCTTACTCTTTCTGGGGCTGATATTTATCACCCTCTTTGCTGTTGCATCGTGCACCGAACCCGAGCCGGAACCCGAACAGGATCCTTATTTGACGGTATCTCCCTCCGAACTTTCTTTTGCCGCAGAGGGGGGCAGCCAGGTTTTGACGGTTTCGGCCAATGTTTCCTGGACCGCCAGCGTAGAAGGGGACTGTTTTACCGTATCTCCCGCCTCCGGCAAGGGGGACGGCAAAGTGACAGTCACCGCCATCGCAAATGTCAATGCAGACCCGAGGAGTTCCACAATAACCTTTACTAACGGCTGGAAAACCGCCAAGGTAAAGTGCTCCATATCCGGCAGCGACGCCGTTGCAAAAGAGCAGGCGGCCCTGGATGCCATATACAAGGCAACCGGAGGGCCAAATTGGACCAGCGAGTGCGAAATACACAAGAATGCCGAGGGGAGAATTGAGGTCCTTAAATATATCAAAGGCAATATGCAAGGCCAGCTTCCTCCTGAGATTGGCAATCTGACTGCGCTCAAGAAGCTCACCATTTTGGATGAGCCGGGGCTGACCGGTCCGCTTCCCGCAGAGATCCGCAAACTGGTTAATCTTGAGGAACTAAATATAATGAATACCTCCATAACGGATATTCCCGATGTCTTTGACGAGTTGAATTCATTGAAAGATATCGAAATCATCTACAACGAATCCCTCTCCTGTCCATTACCGGAAAGTCTGGGGGCGCCAAAGTCTTTGAGATCGTTGACCATATACGGCAACAACTTCACCGGAAGTATTCCCGAATCCTGGGCAAGGCTTAAATATAACTTGATTGCCCAAGGCAATCGCCTTTCCGGGACATTGCCAGACACATTTTTCGATTGCCCGGAAAAGTATTATTGGTTATTGGAGTATATACTAGATCAACAGCCCGGATACGGCTTTGATATTAACGGGGCCGATATCCACGGAGGGGCTATGTGGCCATCCGGCAATGTAGAAGACGTTTTAGGCAATCAGTTTTCTTTCGAAGATGTAATCAAAAAGAACAAGTACACAGTTTACTTGATTTGGGCATCCTGGTGCCCGTTCTCAAAGGAACTGGTGCCCGAGGTCCTGAACTTTTACAACAAGTACAAGCAAGACGGGCTTGATGTGATTGCTACCTCGCAAATAGGCGGAGTGGATGAAAACGGCGTAGGTCACGTTATTGCGGATTTCGACGGGTATAAGAGTGAGGTTGTAGATAATAACCTTGACAAATGGCATAGTTTCTACTGGCCGAATTACGCTAAGTCATACTTTGCGACTACACCGAATGCGGAAGTTTACGATTCAAACGGCAATATTGTTTTCAGCAGTTTCAGCAATTTCCCCGATCCTATAAAGAAACGTTTCGGCAAAACAGCGTCTTCCGACCTTATCCCGTTCCTGGAGACTTTGTTCGGCCCCGCGCTCGAGGAAGATGATTATTCATCTACCGATTATTCCAAGGACGGCAAGGTAACCACCCTGCAAACCGCCACCGTAGGGAACGGCATCGACATTGTGTTTATGGGCGATGCCTATACCGACAAGGATATAAGCAGCGGTCTCTACGAGACGGTGATGAATGGCGCAATGAATGAATTCTTTGCAGTAGAGCCCTACAAGACCTTCCGGAACCGTTTCAATGTATATGCAGTAAACGTGGTTTCCAAAAACGGCTGGATCGGCAACGGGTACGAAACGGCGCTGTCTACAACTTTTGGAGATGGGTCATATGCAGTTTGCGACATTGACAAGTGCTATGAATATGCATTGAAGGTTCCTTCCATCACAAGCCGTAACAATTTGCTTGTGACAGTTATGATCAACACCCACAGGCACGCGGGGACGGCCCATCTGTTTGTGGACGGTCAAACTTCCGTCGCCCTCGTTTCCAGCTACGGCAACAATCGTTCTGTGTTCGGCTCTACAGTGCAGCACGAGGCAGGCGGTCACGGCTTCGCCTTCCTTGCGGACGAATATTCCCAGAATAACACTGCCGCGCCTCAGGCTCATATTGACGACTACAATTCCAAGTACAATCTGTATGGCTGGTTCTCCAATGTAGACTTTACCGACGATCCGGCCAAGATTCGCTGGAGTGCATTCTTGTCCGATGACAGATACAAAAATCAGGTAGGCATATTCGAAGGGGGCGCACTCTACTCAAAGGGTGTATGGAGGCCCACCGCCAACAGCATTATGAATATGAATTACGGCGGCTTCAACGCACCTTCCCGCTGGGCTATCTACAAGAGGATTATGGAGCTCAGCGGCGAAAGCTACAGCTTCGACAGCTTCCTTGAGTACGACGAGGTGAACCGCCGCGCGGCTTCACAGGCATCCTACGGGCCCAGGCGGCAAAGCGTTGCACCCGGGCGCGACTGGCAGCCGGGGGCACCGCCGGTAATTTATGAGTAAATAATTCTGACTATTTCGGCCACTATATCTTGCGGCGTTTTGCCGTCGGTAGAGATGGTGTGGTCGGCAATCTCCTGATAGACAGGGATTCGGCTCTGCCAGAGAGCCTCTATGCGGGCGCGGTCGCCGCCGTCCAGAAGCGGGCGCTGCGCCGCCAGCGAGGCCCATTCTGGGTTGAAGACAGATTCTTCGAGGGAGGCCTTGAGCCAGATGACGCGGCACTTTTCGCGCAGCAGCGCCCGGTTCTCTTCGCGCAGCGGGGTGCCGCCGCCGAGGGCCAGAATGCAGTCGCCCGGCTGCTCCAGCACCTTGCGCAGCGCTTCGGTTTCCAACTCGCGGAAGGCTTCCTGGCCCTGCGTGCGGATAATCTCGCCGGGGGTGACGCCTTCTATTATATGGTCGTCCAAATCTATGAACGGCAGGCCCGATAAAGACGCTGCGGCACGACCGTAGGAGGTCTTGCCGCACATCATAAAGCCTGTAAGAGCGGTAATCATTTAGAAGAGGGTGAGCTCTATGGGGCCGTCGTCGCCGTCGTCATCGTCGCTGTCATCTTCTGCTGTGGCGGAGTTGCTCTCCAAAATGCGGATCGCCTCCTCCTGGCTCACATTCTCGGAAGCGGGAGTTTCGCCGCCGTTTTCAAGAAGTTCAATTGCATCGTCTTCCGGCTCCTCTTCTGTTGTAAGTTCCGGTTCGGGGAACGGCTCTATGAAGGTCACCTTGCCCACAAAGGCATCGCCCACGCGGCGCCCTTTGGCCTTGAAGCCCTTCTTGCCGATGTATTCCGCCACGTCAATTATTTCCGGTTCCTTGTCGGCCTTCTTGCCTTTGAAGGTAACCTCCAGACGCGGATAGGTATCGCAGCAGATGTCAATGAACTTGGAGCCGGGCGCCTCGGAGATGAAGCTCTGCTCTTTGTTGTCGCTCACCTCGAAGCTGAAGCGCTTGATGTAGAAGTACTTGGACTCCTTGTCCCAGTATGCCACGGAATAAACCCGCTCGGGGTCGAGCTTTTCTATGCGGATAATGTCGCCCTGGTAGCGGTTGCTCAAATCGAACGAAGTAGTGTAGTAACTGCCCCCCTTGAGCACCACCAGAATCTTGTCGTCCTGCTGGAATTCGCCCAGCGAAACGCCGCGGCCCTGATCGTTGAGGCGCTGGATGTCCTCGTCGAACCAAATCTCCTTGCCGCCTATGGTGGAGACGCCCAGGCTGCGCAGCTGAACGCGGGCTATAGGGTTGCGGGTGAGCAAGTTGCCTCGGCTGCTGCGCCCCTTGATGGCCAGGTTGGCAAAATCGTAGGTATCGGTGGTCTTGCGAATGCCGGGACGGTTGCGGAAACTTATGCGCACGCTCTCCGCCTCGCCGTTGCTGTTGGCGGTGAACCACTCGATGCGGCTGCCTGCGGTGCCCTGGGTGAGGTTGTAGGTCTTGTTTCGGGTCACGCCCGTCACGGCAAAGCGCTTAACATAGTACGGGCCGCCCTTGCCGTCGCGGTAAATTACGTTATATATGGTGCGCTCATCGCCCTTCTTGAAGACGCCCGCATAAATTATGTCGTTGCCTATGAACTCCTTGTCCTTGACTCCGGTAACAATATAGTCGCCATTCTTGAGGAAGACTATTATATCGTCTATGTCGGAGCAGTCGCACATAAATTCCGGGTTGCCCATCTTCTTGGGGTCGGTGCCCACGAAGCCCTCTTCGCGGCTGCAGTAGAGCTTGGAGTTTGCCACCACTACCTTCTGGGCCTGGATGGTCTCGAATTCCTCCAGACGGGTGCGGCGCGGGAACGCGGCCCCGTATTTCTTTTTGAGGTTCTTGAAGTGCTCTATTGTGTAGTCCGTGAGGTTTTCCAGATGGTAGCGGATGTCTGCCATCTGCTGCTCTATGTTGGCAATCTTTTCGTCCGCAGCCTTTATGTCGAACTTGGAAATCTTGCGCACGGGCTTCTCCACCAGCATCAGGATGTCGTCGTCTGTGATTTCTCGCTTGACAAGCTTCTCATATTTCTTCATTGCGGCTGTAACGTCGGACACCTGCTCTTCCCAGGTCGCTGCGTCGTTTTCCAGCACGCGGTATATCTTCTTTTCGAAGAATATCTTTTCCAGCGATATCTTGTGCCAGTCGTCTTCCAGTTCGCCCAGCTGCACGTTGAGCTCGCGCTCGAACAAGTCGCGGGTGTGGAAGGCGCTGTACTTGAGAATCTCGTTCACCGACATAAACTCCGGGCGGCCGTCCTTGATTACCACGGCGCAGGTCGAAAGCGACACGGCGCACTTGGTGCAGACGTACAGGGCGTCTATGGTCTTGTCCGGGGAGATGTCGGGCGCCAGCTGAATCACAATCTCCGCCTTTTCCGCGGAGTAATCGTCTACCTTGCGGATTTTGATTTTGCCGCTGTCGTTGGCCTTGATTATGGATTCGATAACGCTGCCGGTGGTTTCGCCGTAAGGGATGTCCTCAATTACCAGGGTGCGTTTGTCGCGCTTGGTAATGGTGGCGCGCACCCGCACACGGCCACCCCGCTGACCGCCGTTATACTTGGAGCAGTCCGCTATGCCGCCAGTCTGGAAATCGGGGTATATATCGACCTCCTTGCCGCGCAGCGCGGCTATGGAAGCGTCCAGAAGTTCGTTGAAGTTGTGAGGGAGGATATCCACGCGAAGACCCACGCCGATGCCCTTGGTGCCCTGCGCCAGCAGCAGCGGGAACTTGACGGGAAGGCAGACGGGCTCCAGATTGTTGCGGTCGTAGGTATAGACCCATTCGGTAATCTTTTTGTTGTAGACCACCTCCAGCGCGAATTTACTGAGGCGCGCCTCTATGTAACGCGGGGCGGCCGCCTTGTCGCCGGTGAGTATGTTGCCCCAGTTGCCCTGGCCGTCTATGAGCAGTTCCTTCTGCTGTATGGAGACCATAGCGTCGTATATGGAGGCGTCGCCGTGAGGGTGGAATTTCATTGTGTCGCCCACCAGCCCGGCCACCTTGTGGTACTTGCCGTCTTCGTTGAGACGGAGGGTGTGCATAATGCGGCGCTGCACCGGCTTGAAGCCGTCCTCGATGTAAGGCACGGCGCGGTCCAGCATTACATACGACGCATAGTCCAGGAACCAGTCCTTGTACATTCCGGGCAGCTTGTAGCGGTTCTCGCCGCCGCTGAGCACGCGGCTGAACTTGGCTTCCTTGCGGGATGCGTGGCTCTGGGCGCCTGAGGCATCGCCCTCCCCGGCGCTTTCCGCACCGTCGTCACCGGCATCTTCGCCGGTTTCGGCTTCCGCCACCTGCTCTTCCAGCTCTTCTGGCTGCGTCAACTCTTCGTCTTGCAAAATTTCGTCTCTCTCGTCGCTCATAAATTAATCCTGTATATAGCCGAACCGGCGCAGCATTCTGCGGTCGTCGCGCCAGTTCTCCTCAACTTTTACAAATACTGTGAGGAACACCTTCTTCTCGAAGAACTGTTCCATATCCAGACGGGCGGCGGTGGCAGTCTTCTTGAGGGCGGCGCCTCCCTTGCCAATCACTATGCCCTTCTGGGAAGCGCGCATCACGTTTATGACGGCGCGTATGTCGTACCGCTCCTCGCTCTCCTTGAACTCCTCAATAACCACCTCGGTGCAATATGGAATCTCCTTTTCGTAATTCTCCAGAATCTTCTCGCGGATTATTTCGGAGGCGAAGAAGCGGAGGCTGCGGTCTGTAAAGACGTCTTTGTCGTACCACGGCGGCGACGGGGGCAGCAGCTCTTTGATGCGCTCGAAAATAGCGTCCACGTTGAACTTCTCCAGCGCCGAAGCGGCAAAAATGTCGGCCTTGGGCAGCCGTTCGCGCCACCAGGCCGCCAGCTGCGCCACCGTTTCCTGGTCGCTCTTGTCTATCTTATTGATAACCAGCACCACGGGGCAGGTCACCGCGCTCAGTTTGACCACATATTCGTCGTTCTTGTCCGCCTTTTCCACCACGTCCGTCACGTACAGAATAACGTCCGCATCGCCAATCGCGGCGTCCACAAAGTCCATCATACTCTCCTGCAGGCGGTACTTTGGCTTGAGAATGCCGGGGGTGTCGCAATACACAATCTGGTAGTCGTCGCCGTTCACAATGCCCATAATGCGGTGACGGGTGGTCTGCGCCTTGGATGTGACAATGGAGAGGCGCTCCCCAACCAAGGCGTTCATAAGGGTGGACTTGCCCACGTTGGGGTTGCCTATTATGTTTACAAAACCCGACTTATGTGTCTTGTCTGCCATATTAACGCTCGCCTCCCATCATAAGGAAATTGATCTCTTCCTGCGTGAGGAAGCGCCACTGGCCCCGCTTGAGGTTCTTTTTGGTGAGACCGGCAAAATAGACGCGGTCCAGCTTGCGCACCTTGTAGCCCAGATGCTCGAATATGCGGCGCACAATGCGGTTGCGGCCGCTGTGGATTTCGATGCCCACCTTGCTGCGGTCGTCGCCCACATAGGAGAGGCTGTCCGCCTGAATCTCGCCGTCTTCCAGCGTAATGCCCTCCAGGATTGCGTTGAAGTCGCTCCCCTTGAGGTTCTTGTCCAGGTCCACCTGATATATCTTGCGGGTTTCGAACGAGGGGTGCATCAGGCGCTCTGCAAGCACGCCGTCGTTGGTGAACAGCAGCACGCCGGTGGTGGCCTTGTCCAGACGGCCCACCGGGAACACGCGCTCCGGGCATTTATCGCGCGAAATAAGCTCCATAACGGTCTGCTCCGCGTGAGGGTCGCTCATTGTGGTGACGTAGTTCTTGGGCTTGTTCATCACCAGATAAACCTTCTGTTCACCCTTGAGGCGCTGGCCGTTGAAGCGGACGTCGTCGCCCGGCTTGACCTTGGTGCCAAGTTCGGTTACAATCTTGCCATTGACGGTCACCAGGCCGGTCTGGATGTAGGTATCGGCCTCTCGGCGGGAGCAAACCCCGCTGTTGGCGATGAACTTGTTCAGGCGAACCTCATCTGTGTCAAAGGCCGCTTTGGGCGGCCGTTTGGGCGAGGCGTACTTGCCAGCGCGCGGCTTGGCCTTGCGCTCGTAGGGCTTGCGCTCGAAAGGTTTGTCTCCGTAAGGTTTTTCGCCGAAAGGTTTGTCGGTTTTCTTCTTGTAGCCGCCTTTGCCGGCAGAAGCGCCGCGCGGCTTTGCGGCCGATGTGCCATACTGCCCCCGGCCGCCGGTTTTCTTTGTACGGGCAGGCGCATCACTGCGGTTGTTTTTTCCCTTTTCCATCTATTTCAAACAGGTTTATCTGTAAACGTGCAAATTTACGGAATTAAAATTTATTAGCAAACCTTGCCACTCCAATATATTTATTTGTATTTTTGTGAACCTTAATAAACCTAACCTCTAACTGAATTACGCTATGCGTACTCTCATAAAGAACTGCAACATTGCTTCTCCGGGTGTCGAAATCAAGCACGGAGGCATTCTTTTCAAAGATAAAATAATCCACAGCCTCATCACTCCCGGCGAGGCGCTGCCCGCCGCCGACATTGTGATTGACGCAGAAGGACTCACTGCCGTGCCGGGCTTCATTGACATCCACTGCCACGGCCGCAACAGCTTTGACTTTTGCGACGGCACGGAAGAGGCCGTGAACACCATAGGCCTCCACAAGTTGGAGGAGGGCGTCACAATGATGCTCCCCACCACCCTGACGCTGTCCGAAGATGCCATTGCAGATGCTTTCAACGCCGTAAGCAAGTACAACGGTAAGGGCGTGAAGATGCCCGGCATCCACCTGGAAGGTCCGTTCGTGAACCCCAGTGAGGTGGGCGCCCAGAACCCCGCATTCGTAAAGATGCCCGACATCAAGATTGTGGAGCGTCTCAACGATATTTTCCCTATCCACAAACTGTCGTTCGCGCCAGAGCTTCCCGGCGGAGCCGATTTCGTGACCGACCTGCTGGCAATGGGAATCGTGCCCAGCGCCGCCCACACGTCTGCCAAATATTCGGTGTTCAAGAAGTGCTACGCCAAGGGCCTGCGCAACCTGACTCACTTCTGCAACCAGATGACCCCGCTGCACCACCGCGAAATCGGTTTGGTGGGCGCCGGCCTGCTGCACAACAGCGTGTTTGCGGAGATGATTTGCGATATGCTGCACACCAGCCCCGATATGATTAAGCTGGCCTTCAAGGTGAAGGGCATCGACCATATGATTCTTATTTCCGACGCTATGCGCGCCTCCGGTATGCCGGACGGCGAATATAGCCTCGGCGGCCTGCCCGTAATAGTGGCCAAGGGGGCCGCCCGCCTGGAAGAGGGCAATGCCCTGGCCGGCAGCGTGCTCAAGATAAACGTGGCGCTCAAGAATATTGTAAATATCACCGGCCTGCCGCTTTCCGACGCGCTCAAATCCAGTTCCCTGAACGCCGCCCACAGCCTCAACTACAAGAACGTGGGCCGCATAGAGACCGGCTTCACCGCCGACGTCGCCCTGCTGGACGACGACTTCAATGTTCACAAGACATTTGTAGACGGCGAACTCCGCTTCGAAAAATAATACGTCCCCCGGTTGAGGGGATATCTCACTAACATACTTTTTTTAGGACTATGAGGGCGAAAGACCTGAGGGGAAGACTCTCCTATTTGGCCGACAGTGTACGCACTGCGGCTTCCAACATTACTAACAGTCGGATGCGCAGCGTACTCACGATAGTGATTGTGACGCTCGGCATCACTTGCCTTGTAGGGGCGCAGACAGCCATCGACTGCCTTTCTTCGCTGCTGGCGGGGGTGTTCGGCACCAATTCGGAGCGCATCAGCATTACGGCCGCAAAGAGCCGCGGCGGCGCGGGGGCCCGCAAGGCGCCCGCCATCAGCTATCAGCAGGCGCAGCGGTTCCTGGCGGAATTCGAGGCTGCACAGTTGGCGGGCGGCGACTGTCTGAAAACTGTCTACACCTACGCTCCGGCGGTGGATGTTCACAACGCTTCCGGCCGGCTGGGGCCGCAGACCACCGTAATCGCCTTTGAAGGGGACTACTTTGCCTGCAACGGCATCACCGTGAGCCAAGGACGGCCGTTCGGGGCGCTGGACGCCGGCAGCAATGTCTGCATCGTGGGTAAAAAGGTGGCTGCGCAGGCCGCGCTCGGCTCGCAACTGTACATCGGCGGCAAGGCCTATCAAGTGGTAGGCGAGCTGCAGGAACAGCTGTCGCTGCTGGGAATGCTCACCGACAACTCCGTGTTCGTGCCGATAGGCGCGGCAATGGGCTCGCTCATAGGCGAGACAAGCAACTACTCCATCGACCTGTCGGTGGCCGGGGAGGCTTCGGCCGCCGCGGCGCTGGCCCGTG
>JAFZYD010000086.1 GCA_017616475.1 Bacteroidales bacterium | reverse complement strand
TGGTTTTTGAGCTTCTCCATCAGGCGGATCTGTGCTTCCTGCTCTACCGGCTCGTGGGTGGGGCCGTCCTCACCTACGCGGAATGCGTCGTGGGTCCAGATGAACTTCACGGGAGTCTCCATAAGCGCAGCCATACGGATGGCGGGCTTCATATAGTCGCTGAACACGAAGAATGTGCCGCAGGCGGGGATTACACCGCCGTGCAGCGCCATACCCAGGCAGCAGCAAGCCATTGTGAGCTCTGCGACGCCGGCCTGCAGGAATGCGCCGGAGAAGTCGCCTGCCTTGAGGGCGTGGGTCTTCTTGAGGAAACCGTCGGTCTTATCGGAATTGGACAGGTCGGCGGATGAAACAATCATATTTTCTACCTGCTCTGCGAGTGCGCCCAAAACGGTGCTGCTGGCTGCGCGGGTGGCTGCGCCGGCTTTCTGCTGGATGGCAGCCCAATTGACCTCGGGAGCCGCACCGCTGAACCATTTCTCCAGTTTGGCAGCCTTGTCGGGGTTGGCCTTTGCCCATTTTGCTTTGATGGCCTTGCGCTCCGCTACAATTGCAAGCAGCTCTTTGCGGCGGCGGTTGTAAAGGCGTTTGACGAGCGGGAATACCTTGAAGGGGTTCTCCGGGTCGCCGCCCAGATTCTTGATGGTGTTCACATAATTGTCGCCGCCCAGAGGTGCGCCGTGGGTTGCGCAGCAGTTCTCGTAGCTGCTGCCGTCCGCCTTGCGGGCGCCCTTGCCCATAATGGTGTGGCCTATAATCAGCGTAGGTGCATCCTTCACTGCCTGAGCCTTCTTGAGGGCGCGGCGGATCTGCTGCACGTCGTTGCCGTTGATTTCGAATACTTTCCAGCCCCAGGCCTGATATTTCTTTGCAACATCTTCGCTGGTCACCTCCTTGACCTCGGTGGAGAGCTGGATGTCGTTACTGTCGTAGAACATAATCAGGTTGTCCAGCTTCAAGTGGCCGGCCAGACGACCTGCGCCCTGCGAAATCTCTTCTTGAATACCGCCGTCGGAGATGTATGCATATATGGTCTGACCCATCACCTCATTGCCCAGACGGGCTGCCAGGAACTTGGCTGCGATGGCTGCGCCCACAGCGAATGTGTGGCCCTGGCCAAGCGGGCCGGAGGTGTTCTCGATGCCGCGTTCTACGCAAACTTCCGGGTGGCCGGGAGTGGGGCTGCCCCACTGGCGAAACGCCTCGAGTTCGCGCATTTTGAACTTGCCGGTGAGGGCAAGGGTGGAATAAAGCATCGGTGACATATGTCCGGGATCCAGGAAAAAGCGGTCACGGCTTTCCCAGCGGGGGTTCTCGGGGTCATACACCAGGAACTCGGAGAAGAGCACGTTAATAAAATCGGCTCCGCCCATAGCACCGCCGGGGTGGCCCGAATTAGCTTTTTCGACCATAGATGCGGCAAGAATACGGATGTTGTCCGCCGCGAGATTCATTGTAGAGAGTCTGTTCATATCGGTTGGTTATTGTATAATAATCGGTTGGGTTTTACATCTCACAAAAATAACGAAAAATGGTGTATATTTGCATCGATTGACGCCCCTTTAGTATGAAAAATATCCGCGATTTCTGCATCATAGCCCACATCGACCACGGCAAGAGCACCTTGGCCGACCGTATGCTGGAGTTCACCAAGACTCTGGACCAACGGGAAATGGAGGCGCAGGTGCTGGATTCGATGGATCTGGAGAAGGAGAAGGGCATCACCATCAAGAGCCACGCCATCCAGATGGATTATGAGAAAGACGGCGAGAAGTATGTCCTGAACCTTATTGACACTCCCGGCCACGTCGATTTTTCTTACGAGGTGTCGCGCGCCATAGCCTCCTGCGAAGGAGCGCTGCTGGTGGTGGACGCCACCCAGGGCATTCAGGCTCAGACAATATCCAACCTCTATCTGGCTATCGACCACAACCTGGAAATTGTACCCGTCATCAACAAGATCGATATGGACGCGGCGCAGCCGGAGGTGGTCCGCGACCAGATTGTGGACCTGCTGGGATGCGACCCGGACGACGTTCTGCTGGTTTCGGCAAAGACCGGCGAAGGGGTAAAAGAGGTGCTGGACGCCATTGTCGATAAGATACCGGCCCCGTCCGGCGACCCTGGCGCGCCTCTTCAGGCCTTGATTTTTGACAGCGTTTTCAACCCGTTCCGCGGCATCATCGCCTATTTCAAGGTTGTAAACGGCAGCATCTCCACTGGAGACAAGGTCAAATTTGTAAACACCGGCAGCGAATATGTGGCCGATGAGGTGGGTGTTTTGAAGATGAAACTCGTACCGCGCAAGACCATCGAATGCGGCAGCGTGGGTTATATAATCTCCGGCATCAAGAATGCCGTGGAGGTAAAGGTCGGTGACACCATAACCCATATTGAACGGCCGTGCAGCGGCGCAATAGCCGGTTTCGAGGAGGTCAAGCCGATGCTTTTCGCGGGTGTATACCCCGTGGAGGCGGACGAATACGAGCAGCTGCGCTCTTCGCTGGAGAAACTTCAGCTGAACGACGCCTCGCTGGTTTTCGAGCCGGAGAGCTCGCTGGCGCTGGGGTTCGGCTTCCGCTGTGGCTTCCTGGGGCTGCTGCATATGGAAATAGTGCAGGAGCGCCTGTTCCGCGAGTTCGATATGGACGTGATAACCACCGTGCCTAACGTGTCATATAACGTGTATACGACTCAGCGCGAGGTTATTCAGGTCCACAACCCCTCCGGCCTGCCGGTAATCAACATAATAGACCATATCGAAGAGCCGTACATCCGCGCGCAGATAATTTCGCGCAGCGACTTCTTCGGCCCGATTATGAAGCTCTGCCTGGACAAGCGCGGCACCCTGGTAAGCCAGCATTTCATCACCGCAGACCGCGTAGAACTCAACTACGATATGCCGCTGGCGGAAATCGTCTTCGATTTTTATGACCGCCTGAAATCCATCTCCAAGGGCTACGCGTCGTTCGACTATCACGTGATAGGCTATCGCGACGCCGATTTGGTCAAGCTGGATATCCTATTGAACGGCGAGCAGGTCGACGCCCTCTCCAGCCTGATCCACCGCGACCACGCCTACGAGTTCGGCCGCCGCATCTGCGAAAAACTAAAGGACCTGATTCCGCGCCAGCAGTTTGACATCGCGATCCAGGCCGCCATCGGCGCCAAGATCATCGCCCGCGAAACTGTCAAGCAGGTTAGAAAAGACGTCACCGCCAAATGTTATGGCGGCGACATCACCCGTAAGCGCAAATTGCTCGAAAAACAGAAGCAGGGCAAGAAGCGTATGCGCCAGGTCGGCAATGTAGAAGTGCCCCAGAGCGCCTTTATGGCCGTGCTCAAACTGTAACTAAAGATAAAACCCAGAAGTAAGTTCCCTATACCGCTCGTCCCCCACGACGAGCGTTTCTGTTTCCAGAAGGCCGGCGTCCGGGGAGAATTCCAGCAACAGGCGCTTGGCGGGCCGGGAGGCTTTGGTCTTTACAAAGCACTGCCGGCGGAGCGACCATCCGGCGCAGGTTGCCTCCAGAATCATCTTTTTGCCTTGGTCAAAAGGGAGGATGAGCGACAGCCTGCCGCCGGGGGCCAGCAACTTGGATGCGGCGAAGAGCAAATCGGTGCGGCTCAGGGTGTCGGTGCTGCGGGCGGTGTCACGGGCAGAGTCGCGTGCCGCCAAAGAATCATCATAATAGGGCGGATTGGAGAAGATGCGGTCGTAGGAGCAGGGCGCTGCGGTGTCTGCAAAATCCTGCAGCGAAATCTGACGGACTGCAAGGTGCTGCGCCCACGGCGATGCCTCAAAATTGGCTTCCGAATCGGCCACTGCGCCCGCCTCTATATCCACCGCATCTATGTTGAACTCCCCCTCCCCATCGTCAGAGAGCCGCTGGGCCGCCATAAGCGCCAGCAGGCCGCAGCCGCAGCCGGCGTCCAACAGGCGCTGCGTGCCGGAAACGTCCATCCAGGCCCCCAATAAAACAGAATCGACCCCCACCTTCATTGCTGTGCGGGAGTCGTTTACTGTGAATTGACGGAATGTGAACACTACACGAACAAGCCGTCCTTCATCTCAAGGGTGCGGTCGCTCATTGCGGCCAGGTCCTTGTCGTGAGTGACGATGACTATTGTGATGCCGTATTTGTCGCGCAGGGTGAAGAACATCTTGTGCAGTTCGTTGCGCGTAACGCTGTCCAGATTGCCGGACGGTTCGTCGGCAAACAGCACGGAGGGGCTGTTGATCAGAGCGCGGGCCACCGCCACGCGTTGCTGCTCGCCGCCGGACAGTTCCGATGGTTTGTGGCTCTTGCGGGCCGCGATGCCCAAATCTTCGAACAGCTGCGCCGCCCGCTCCCGGGTCGCCGATGTGTTGTTGCCCCCTATCATTGCCGGCAGCAGAACGTTTTCCAACGCGGTGAACTCGGGCAGCAGGTGGTGGAACTGGAACACGAACCCTATCTTGCGGTTGCGGAAAGCCGCCAAATCCTTCTCCCCAAGCGTGAAAATGTCGGTGCCGTCTATCAGCACCTGTCCCGCATCGGGGCGCGAAAGCGAGCCGAGTATGGAAAGCAGTGTGGATTTGCCGGCGCCGCTGGCCCCGACAATGCTCACCACCTCGCGTTCGCGGGCAGAAAAATCGATACCCTTAAGAACCTTAAGGGTACCGAACGATTTTTCTATGCCTGTGGCTTGAATCAAATTATTCCTCTTCTTTCTGAGACTCTTCGTATTCTTTGAGGAGTTTCTCCTGAACGTCGGCGGGTACCTGCTGGTACTCTATGAAGCTCATTGTGAAAGTTCCGCGGCCGGAAGTAATGGAACTCAGAGTTGTGGAATAGCGGTAGAGCTCTGCCAGAGGCACGCGTGCACGGAGTACCTGGAAGCCCTTCTCGGCGCCCATACCCTCTATAATACCGCGGCGGTTCTGGATATCGCTCATTACGTCGCCGGTGCAGTCGCCGGGAACCATAATCTCAACCATATAGATGGGCTCCAGAAGCTTGGGGCCGGCCTTCTTGAAGGCATCCTTGAAGGCGTTGCGGCCTGCAATGATGAAGGCGATTTCCTTGGAGTCTACCGGGTGCATCTTACCGTCGTAGATGTAAACGCGGATGTCGCGGGCGTAGGAACCGGTAAGAGGACCCTCCTCCAGTTTCTGCATAATACCCTTCTTGATGGCGGGCATAAAGCCTGCATCGATGGCACCGCCCACAACGCAGTTTACAAACTCGAACTTGCCGCCCCAGTCCAGATCGGCCTCTTCCTTGCCCTTGATGGTGAGCTGAGTGTCCTTGCCGTCAATTTTAAAACGACCGGTGGGCTCAACACCTTCCATAATGGGCTCGATGAGCATTACAACGCGGCCGTACTGACCTGCACCGCCGGACTGTTTCTTGTGGGTGTACTCTGCAGTAGCCACCTTGGTGATGGTCTCGCGGTACGGGATCTTGGGAGCAAAGAACTCGATATCTATCTTATAATCGTTGTTCAGATGCCATTTGAGAATGTTGATGTGCTGCTCGCCCATACAGTTGATGATGGTCTGGCGGAGCTCCTTGGAATATTCCACGCGGAGAGTGGGATCCTCTGCAGCGGCGCGGTTGAGAGCCTCGCCCAGCTTCTCGTCGTCCTTCTCGTCCAAAGCCTTGATGGCTGCACGGTATTTTGCCGGCGGGAACTCGATGGGCGGGAATGCAACATCGTAACCGGGAGTGTTGAGGGTCTGGTTGGTCTTGACAGCCTTGAGCTTGACTGTACAACCCATATCACCTGCAACGAGCTCGGTAACTTTCTCTTTCTTCTTGCCTGCAACTGCATAGAGAGTGGTGATGCGCTCCTTGCTGCCATTGTCGACATTCACGAAATCCTGGCCCTCTGCAATCTTGCCGGACACTACCTTGAAGTAGGTAACGTCGCCAAGGTGCTGCTCCAGAGCGGTCTTGTAAACGAACAGGGAGGTCTTGCCTGCAGCATCCTCCTTGGGAGCGGGAGCAACTTCGGTGAGGAACTCGAGCATACGCTTAACGCCCATATCCTTCTTGCCGGAGATGCAGAATACAGGGTAGAACTCACCCTTCACGAAGCCTGCGTTGAGGCCTGCGTGGAACTCTTCTTCGGTGAGTTCGCCTGCGTCAAAGAATTTCTCCATCAGAGCTTCGTCGCTCTCGGCTGCCATCTCTACCATTGCGCTGTGCATCTCCTCTGCGCGGTCCATAAGATCTGCCGGGATGTCGCACTCTTCGGTTTTGCCGTCCTCGCCGGAGAATTTGTACATCTTCATCTTGAGGGCGTCCACAACTGCGTTGAACTCCATACCGGGGTTAACGGGGAACTGCACGGGAACTGCCTTTGCGCCGAATGCCTGGTGCAGGCTGTCCAGAGTGTTGTCCCAGTTGGCCTTCTCGGTTTCGAGCTGGTTAACTGCGATGAGCATCGGTTTCTTGTACTGCTCTGCATAGCGGGCGTGGATTTCGGTGCCGACCTCGACGCCTGCGCCTGCGTTGACAACCATAATTGCGCTATCGCAAACGTTCAGACCAAGAATTGCACCCTCAATAAAGTCATCTGCACCTGCTGCGTCAATAAAGTTCAGCTTGTGATCCTGGAACTCTGCGTAGAACGGTGTAGAATAGATGGAGCGCTGGAACAGCTGCTCAACCTCGGTGTTGTCGGATACGGTGTTCTTGCCTTCGATTGTACCTCTGCGGTCAATTACTTTGCCTTCGAACATAATGGTCTCGGCAAGTGTGGTTTTACCGCAGCGGGTACCACCTAGGAGTACGACGTTGCGAATTTTGTCTGTGGGGTAGTTTTTCATTTTTATCTATTGTTTTTGATTATTCTTTCCGATTGATACGGTTTAAGCGTGCAAATGTAAGAAAATTAATGCATAAACCGCTTTTTTATCGCACAATATTCATCTCTTCTATCAAGCGCACATCGCCGCCGAACTTGTCTATGATGAAAAGCACGTAGCGGATGTCCACGCAAATGCACCGCTGGAGGTCCGGCTCGAACAAAATATCGCCCGACATCGCCTCCCAGTTGCCGTCAAAGGCCAGGCCAATCAAGTTGCCGCTGCCGTCCAGCACCGGGCTGCCGCTGTTGCCGCCGGTTATGTCGCCCGTCATAATGAAGCAGGCGGGCATCTGGCCGTCGCTGCGGGCATATTCGCCAAAGTCGCGGGCAGCGTAGAGCTCTTTGAGTTTCTCCGGCACAACGAACTCCCAATTGTCGGGGTCTTCCTTCTCCATAACACCCTTGAGGGTAGTGTAATAGTTGTACAGGACGCCGTCCTTGGGGGCGTAAGATTTAACCGTGCCGTAGGTCAGGCGCATAGTGAAGTTGGCGTCGGGATACATCGCCTGCCCCTTCTTCATCTCCAGCTGGCCGGCTATATAGGCCTTGTGCCCCTTGTTGAACTGCTTGTTGGCGACCTTGGATGCGGCGGCGGCGCCGTAATAAATGTTCAGTATCTCGTCGAACATTTTGGCGGCGGCATCTTCCTGCAGAATTTTGGCGGCATCGGACTGCTCCAGCGCGGCTAGCACCTTCTCTTTGGAGGCGAATACAGATTTGGCATACAGATCGTCCAAGAATGCGTCTACATCACCGCCGAACGACCCGTCTATAATATTGAAGAACGCCGGATGGAAGGCTGCGTCCACCTTGTCCCGGTAAATTTCAATCATCCGCTTCGCAATTTTGCGGTCGGTCGAGACAGAATAATTCTTGTAGAACCGGTCTATCACGGCCGGCAGACCCGGGTCGTTAACCTCCGACATCATACTGGCCGCCTGGCACAGCTCGATGTCGGCAAGCGTCTCGGTAAGGTAGCGCATAACCGTGCGCGACGCGGCGCGCGAGGCCACCGCCTGTTCTATGTCGGACAGGGCGGTGCCGTACTTCTTTTCCCTTTTGCTCTTGGCGCCCACCCATTCGGTGAAAGCTTTTTCCTCCTCTACCCTGCGCTGCTCTACGCCCAGCTTTTCGAACGCCTCGTTCATACCTATCCACTTTTTCCAGCCGTTGGTCGAGCCGCTGTACTTGCTGGCATACTGAATCTTGACAGCGGGGTCGGCCAGCATATCTTCCAGCATCAGCTTCTGGCGCTCGCCGCGGCAGTAGATGCTTATGGCGTTGGAAAGGTCGCGCTGCTCGCGCACCTCATAGCTGGTCATAAAGCGGTTGGTGCTGCCCGGATAACCCATAATCATAGAGAAATCGCCGTCCTCGATGCCCTTGAGAGAGACTGTGAGCTTCTTTTTGGGGTTGTACGGAACATTGTCGGCAGAATAGCCTGCGGGGTTGTTGTTCTTGTCGGCATAGATGCGGAACACAGAAAAGTCGCAGGTGTGGCGGGGCCACATCCAGTTGTCGGTGTCTGCGCCGAACTTGCCTATCGATGACGGCGGGGCGCCCACGAAACGTATGTCGGTAAACTTCTTATAACCAATCAGATAATATGAATTGCCGCCGAAGAACGACACTACGCTGGCGTTTACGAACGTATCGGCTGCGTGCAGCGGGGCGGTGAGTTTGCCGGAAATTTCGCGGAAAGCCTTGGTGAACGCCTCCTCGTCTTCACAGTCTTTGGTAGCCTTGTTCACCTGGTCGGTTACATCGCGGAAACTGTCCAAAAAAGTGACAGTAAGCCCCTCCACCGGCAGTTCCTCCCCGTAGGTCATAGCCCAGTAGCCGTTTGCCAGGTAGTCGTGCTCCACGCTGCTAAGGCTCTGGATGGACGAATAGCCGCAGTGATGGTTGGTTAGCAGCAGGCCGGCGTCGGACACTACCTCGCCGGTGCAGCCGTTGCCAAAAATAACCACCGCATCTTTAAGCGAGGTCTTGTTCAAACTGAATATCTCCTCCGCGGTGAGCTTGCAGCCCATCTGCTGCATAGTTTTTATGTTCATCTTTTCAAGCAGCGGCAGCAGCCACATACCTTCGTCGGCAAAAGCGCATAGCGACACGGCGGCCGCCAGCATTATTGAAATAACTCTCTTCATATTAAAAGATTATTGAGATGGCCGTGCCCACAATTACCAGGGGGGCCACATATTTGATTATGAAAAACAGCACCGAGGCCAGCGCGCCGCTCACGCGGAGATGGCCCGACGCCGTGATTTCGTCCATAAAGTCCCGCTTTTTGACAAACCAGCCCACGCAGATTACCGTGAGCAGCCCGCCCAACGTCATAAAAAAGTTGGACGAGAGATAGTCGAACTGGTCAAAGATGCTCATACCGCGCACGGTGATGTTCTTGAGCACGCCCTGCGACAGGGAGCAGATGCAGCCGGTAATCATCAATGTTACGCCGGTGATGGCCGCCGCCTTGCCGCGGGAGATTTTGCAGATATCCATAAGCGACGCGGCAATCACCTCGAAAAGCGACACCGACGACGATATGGCCGCCATAAACAGCGCCACAAAAAACAAGATGGAGCAAAGCCCGCCCAGCGGCATCTGGGTGAAAATCTGCGGCAGAGTCACGAACACCAGGCCCGCCCCTTCACTGGGATTGATGCCGAAAGCGAACACCGCCGGCATAATGGCGCAGCCCGCCAGCACCGCAAAGAAGGTATCGCTCACGGTAATAACGGCCGCGTTGCGCACCAAATTGCTGCTGCGTGGGGTGTACGCCCCGTAAGTTATCAGCATACAGGCGCCCAGGCTCAGCGAGAAGAAACTCTGCCCGAGGGCGGCCAGCAGCGAGGAGAAGGTGAAGCTTGAAAAATCGGGCTTGAAAAGGTATTCCAGGCCAGCTTCGGCGCCGGGCAGGGTGACGCTTCGGATGCCTATGAGTATTATGAGCACGAACAGCATCGGCATCATAAGTTTGCTGGTGGCCTCGATGCCCTTCTGCACGCCGAGGCATATTATGACCAGCGTCAGCACAATAAACAACCCGGCATAGGCGATGGGCGGGAAACTGCTCCCCACAAAACCGGAGAACAACCCCACGCTGTCTATCTGCGCGCCCCTTGCGAAAGCCATTTGGAGCGACAGCACCAAATATTTGATGGTCCAGCCGCCCACCACCACATAGAACGACATAATCATAAAGCAGGTCACCATACCTATGATGCCAGCCACGCCCCAGCCTTTGCGGCCCGAAACGGCTATATATGACTGGCGTGGACTGCCGCCTCCGCGCCGCCCGATCACCATCTCCGAGAGCAGTATGGGGGTGCTTATGACCAGTGTGATAATGAGATATACTATGATGAACGCGGCGCCGCCGTTCTGACCCACAAGGTAGGGAAAGCGCCATAGGTTGCCCAGCCCGATTGCGGAGCCGATGGCGGCCGCAACCATCCCGAAATTACTTGAAAAGCTGTCGCCGGGTCTATTTGCGCTCATACACTTCAAATTCGAATGTCAAGCCGCTGGCGGCATCGGTAAAGGTCTCGCTGCGCTCCTTGAGGGCCCACTGCTCAGGGTCAATTGCAGGGAAAAACGTGTCGGCATCTTCCACAACCGTGTGGACGCGGGTTATGTAGAGCCGGCGGGCCAGCGGCATAGCCGCAGCATAAAGCTGCCCGCCCCCCATAATGAACTTCTCGCCGCGGCCGGCGGCACGGATTGCCTTTTTGAGGGTGGTGGCCACCTCGAACCCCTCTGCGGGCTCCATAGTGCGGCTCACCACAATGTTGCGGCGGTTTTTTAGCGGGCGGCTGCCGATGGACTCCCAGGTGCGGCGCCCCATAATCACGGTATGGCCGCTGGTCACCCGCTTGAAATAGCGCAAATCGTCGCCTATGTGCCAGGGCATATCCCCGGAGCGCCCTATAGCGAGATTGTCGCTCACCGCAACTATAATGTTCACCATACTTATACCGCCACGGGGGCTTTTATAGCGGGCCACGGGTCGTAGCCCTCCAGTGTGAAATCTTCGTACTTAAAATCGAACAGGTCCTTGATGTCTGGGTTCAGGCGCATCACGGGCAGCGGGCGCGGCTCGCGCTCCAGCTGCGTTGCCACCTGCTCAAAATGATTGCGGTAGATATGCACGTCGCCGAAAGTATGCACAAAATCGCCCGGAGTATAACCGGTGACCTGCGCCATCATCATTGTGAGCAGCGCATAGGAAGCGATGTTGAACGGAACGCCCAGAAAAACGTCTGCGCTGCGCTGATAAAGCTGGCAGCTGAGGCGCCCGTCGGCCACGTAGAACTGGAACAGACTGTGGCAGGGCGGCAGGGCCATCTTGTCCACCTCGGCCACATTCCACGCGGAGACGATGTGCCGGCGGCTGTCGGGGTTCTTCTTTAGCGATTCTATTACATTTGCCAGCTGGTCTATATGGCCGCCGTCCGGGGTGGGCCAGGAACGCCACTGGTGGCCGTACACGGGCCCCAGGTCGCCGTTTTCATCGGCCCATTCGTCCCAGATGGTCACCTTGTTGTCGTGCAGATATTTAATGTTGGTATCGCCCGCTATGAACCACAGCAGCTCGTGAATTATAGAGCGCAGGTGAACTTTCTTGGTGGTGAGCAGCGGGAAGCCGTCAGCCAGGTTGAAGCGCATCTGGTAGCCGAACACGCTCTGCGTGCCGGTGCCCGTGCGGTCGCCCTTCATCACACCGTTGGAGCGGATATACCTTAAAAGGTCGAGGTATTGTTTCATTATTGTTGCGTTGTAGCCACAAATATAGTGATTTATTGTGTCATTATTGCCCGTGGCACGCAACTGCTTATTCTTAAGCTCATTGCATACTTTCGCTTGTGTAAAAATACACAAGCGAAAGTGCGTAAAGCTGTGATTGTCAAGGGTGTGGGTGCCACGAGAGCACGTTCGCGACGATGGGGAGATGGTCGCTGGCGCCGCCGTTGTAGCGCGGGCCGATGTTGGTGCGGCGCGGCTTGCGGCCCAAAAAAGACTTATCTTCCTCCAGCAGGAAATCGGGCTTGAAGGCCTCCGCCGGGCCGATCAGTGCCGCCGCGGACGGGGTGGCGAGCATCAGGTCTATGAGCTCCCATTTCCCTTTGAAGCGGATTGTTCCCTCTACATTTGCGGTGAGGTTTACAAGGCCCCGGCGCTCACACAACCCGGCCACCGCAGGTGAAGATGGTGTGTCGTTGAAATCTCCCATTATGACAATTGCCGGGGCTCTTTCCGCAGCCGCTATCGAGTCTAATTTGGCCTCCAGCGCGGCGCTCACCGCCAGCCGCCGTGCCTCCGACGACCTGGCTCCGGAATACTTTGACGGCCAGTGGTTTACAAAGACGTGGAGGGTGTCCGGCATAGCTACTTTAGCATATAAAATCTCCCTTGTCGCAAGGCCGCTGACGGTGATCCAGCCATAATCCAACAGCACAGCCCGCGCCGGGTCGTAAAGCAACGCCACGTCTATTCCGCGCGGGTCGGGGCTTTCGCGATGGATGGTTTTATATCCGATTTTTGCCAGCGGCGTGTCCTCTGCAAGGCTGCGCAGCACCTCGGCGTTCTCCACTTCGCACAGCCCGGCTATTACCGGCATTTCCCCGTCAAAACACTCTGCAGATGCGATTATGGTCTTGGCTATCAGATTGCGCTTAGCCTCTGCCTTGCGCCGTGTCCAATGGTGCTCGCCGCCCGGCGTGAAGGCCTCGTCCGCCGTGTCCGGGCTGTCCTTCGCGTCAAAATAATTTTCCAGGTTCCAACAAAAAATCTGGGCTTTCGCCCCGGTAACGGCCAGAACGGCCAATATTACTGCTACACATATCCGTCTCATTGCGCCAAGGTAGCCATTTTTTGGTTATATTTGTGGGTTATTTGCGAAAAAATTAAAGCAATGTCTCTCAAATGCGGTATAGTGGGGCTCCCCAATGTGGGTAAATCGACCCTCTTCAATTGTATAAGTTCTTCCAAGGCGCAGAGCGCCAATTTCCCGTTCTGCACCATAGAACCCAACATAGGCAGCTGTAACGTGCCGGACGAGCGCCTGGGCATCCTCGAGAACCTGGTGCACCCGCGCCGTGTGGTGCCCGCCACCGTGGAGATTGTGGACATAGCCGGCCTCGTGCGCGGCGCCAGCCGGGGCGAGGGCCTGGGCAACCAGTTCCTGGCCAACATCCGCGAGACCGACGCCATACTGCACGTGCTCCGCTGCTTTGAAGACGACAACATAACCCACGTGGACGGCTCCGTAGACCCGGTTCGCGACAAGGAGGTCGTGGACCTGGAGCTCCAGATAAAGGACCTGGAGACAGTAAACAACCGCCTGGACAAGGTCCGCAAGCAGGCCAACGTAGGCGGCGACAAAACCGCCAAGAAAGCGGTGGAGATGCTTGAGAAGTACAAAGCCGTGCTGGAGCAGGGGCGCAACGCCCGCGAAGTGATTCCGGAGAATGCCGACGAAGAGAAATTGGCGAAGGAGTTCTGCCTGCTCACCTGCAAACCGGTGCTTTACGTGTGCAATGTAGACGAAACCGCCGCCTCCAGCGGCAATAAATACACGGCCGCCGTGGCCGAGGCCATAAAAGGCGAAGATGCCGGAATGATGGTGATCGCCGCCAAGATAGAGAGCGAAATTGCCGAACTTGAAACATAC
This sequence comes from Bacteroidales bacterium, assembly GCA_017616475.1. GTDB lineage: Bacteria > Bacteroidota > Bacteroidia > Bacteroidales > UBA932 > Equibacterium. The sequence goes on along the minus strand of JAFZYD010000086.1, from coordinate 722 downwards.
GACGAGCGGCAGATGTTCCTGGAGGAGATAGGGCTGGAGCGCAGCGGCGTGGAGCGCCTCATCCAGGCCGCCTACGACCTGCTGGGACTGCAGACCTATTTTACCGTGGGCGAGCCCGAGGTGCGCGCCTGGACCATCCGCAAGGGGGACAAGGCCCCAAAGGCTGCCGGCGTCATCCACACCGATTTCGAGAAGGGCTTCATCCGGGCCGAGGTAATAAAATACGACGATTTTATTGCGCTGGGCAGCGAAGCGGCCTGCCGCGCCGCCGGCAAGTTGGGCAGCGAAGGCAAAGAATATGTGGTGCAGGACGGCGACATAATGCATTTCTTATTTAACGTATAAAATTAATAATCAGCATACTATGTACAGAACACACACTTGTGGGGAATTGAGAATGGCCAACGTCGGGCAAACCGTGACTCTGGCCGGCTGGGTGCAGCGCATCCGCAAAATGGGCGGGATGAGCTTCATTGACCTGCGCGACCGCTACGGCATCACGCAGCTCGTGGTAGACGACGCCTCCAGCGACACCGTAAAGGAAAACCTTGCAAAGCTTGGCCGCGAAGCGGTTATACAGGCTGTCGGCCGCGTTGCCGAGCGCCAGAGCAAGAACGCCAAGATTGACACCGGCGACATTGAGATAATCCTTTCGGACATCAACATTCTGAACCTCTCCGCCACCCCGCCCTTCACCATCGAAGACAACAGCGACGGCGGCG
>JAFZYD010000085.1 GCA_017616475.1 Bacteroidales bacterium | reverse complement strand
AAGGGCGCGGTATGACCTTTTCCGAGGTGCGTGAGTACCAATATGGCGACGACGTGCGCAATATGGACTGGAATGTCACCGCCCGGCTGCGCTCGCCCTACGTCAAGGTGTTCGAAGAGGAGCGCGAACTCACCGTGATGCTGCTAATAGACGTGAGCGGCTCGCGCGCGTTCGGCACGACGGTGCAGTCCAAGAAAGATATGATTACCGAGGTTGCGGCCGTACTGTCGTTCTCCGCCTCCATCAACAACGACAAGGTCGGGGCGCTCTTCTTCAGTGACAAAGTGGAGAAGTTCATCCCGCCCAAGAAGGGGCGCAGCCACTTGCTGCACATTATCCGCGAGTTGGTGGAATTCACCCCGGAGAACCAGGCCACCGACGTGGGCGAGGCGCTGCACTACCTCACCAACGCCCTCAAGAAGCGCTGCACGGCGTTTGTCCTGTCCGATTTGATGGATACCGACGCCGAAGGCCACCTGCGGTTCGAAGATGCCCTCAAGATTGCCGCCAACCGGCACGACATATCCGTAATCAACATCTATGACAAACGGGAAAAGCAACTCCCGGATATCGGGCTGGTGCGGGTGCGTGACGCCGAAACGGGCGCTACCGAGTGGGTGGACACATCGTCCCGCGCAATGCGCAAGGCCTACGAAAAACGGGCCCGCACGTTCGAAGAGGAGTGCCGCGGGGTGCTTCAGAAATATCGTATAGACAACGTGAGCATCGCCACGGACCAAGATTATGTGAAGGGGCTCACCAGTTTCTTTAATAGCAGAGGTTTGAAATGAGAAGATTAATGCTCATAGCGGCTGTCTTGCTTTCGCTGCCGTGCGCCGCCCAAATGGAGCGGGGCGCGACCCGGCTGAGCCGTGACACCATATTGATAGGCGACCAGATAGAGTGGATAATCCCCCTCGAAATGGCCCCGGGCGAGAAATTCTTCCTGGAAGATATAGACAACCCGCCGGCACCCGGTGTGGAGATTATAAAGCCCATCCAGATAGATACTGTGGCCAGCAACCGAAAGGAGCTCAAAATTGAGGGGCGGGTGATTCTCACCAGCTTTGACTCCGGCAGCTACTATCTGCCGCCGCTGATTGCTATGATTGAGCACGCGGGCGGCGACGTGGACACGCTCTATATGGACGGCCCCACGCTGGAGGTGACCACCATCCCCATCGATACCGCCACCTACGTGATTAAGGACATCAAGGGGCAGATAAAGTACCCCGTCAAATTCAAGGAGGTGCTGCCGTGGCTGCTGCTGGCTTTGCTGCTGGCCGCGCTCATCTATGCGCTGGTGCGCTTTATAAAGATGCGCCGCGAAAACCGCACCTTCCTGGGGCGCCCGATTGTGAAGGATCCGCCGCACATAGTGGCGCTGCGGGCCCTGGATAAGATTCGCAAACAGAAGCTGTGGCAGAACAACAAGCAGAAGCAGTTCTACACCGAGGTGACCGACGCCCTGCGCGTCTACATTGCAGACCGTTACGGCATCGTGGCCCTGGAGCGCCCCTCCAAGGAGATGCTTGCCGACCTCAAGAAGCAGGATATAGAGGAGAAGCTATACGAAAATATGGAGCAGTTGTTCTCTACCGCCGACCTGGTGAAATTCGCCAAATACGAAGCCGGCGCAGAGGAGAACGAGGAGGTCATTCCGGATGCCGTCCGCTTTGTTAACGCCACCTATATGAAAGAAATAGACGAGGAGAAGGAGGATAAGTAATATGTTTTTTGAATATCCCAAACTGCTTTGGCTGGAGTTGCTGCTAATTCCCCTGATAGCCCTCTACATATTCAGGGAGATAAAGGGGCGCGCCCCGGCACTGCAGGTGAGCAACCTCAAGCAGTGGAGCTACAAGCCCTCCTGGTTCAAGCGCTACCTGCGCCACGTCCCGTTTGTGCTGCGGCTGGCTGCCCTGGCGCTGCTGATAGTGGCCATCGCCCGTCCTCGCGACTCCAAAAACTTTGAAAAGGTAGACACCGAGGGAATCGACATAGTGCTGGATATGGACGTTTCCACATCTATGCTGGCCCGCGACTTCAAGCCGGACCGCATTGGCGCTGCAAAAGATATCGCCGTAGAGTTCATTGCCAGCCGCCCTACGGACCGCATAGGCATTGTGGTGTTCGCGGGTGAGAGCTACACCCAGTGTCCCGTTACCACAGACCGCATCACCTTAATCAATATGATGAAGGAGGTGACCACGGGCCTTATTGAGGACGGCACAGCCATTGGCAACGGCCTGGCCACCGCCGTGGCGCGCCTCAAAGATTCCGACGCAAAGAGCCGCGTGGTGATTCTGCTCACCGACGGCGTGAACAACCGCGGCGAAATTGCTCCCGAGACGGCGGCGGAGATTGCCAAGACCTACGGCATTCGCGTCTACACCATCGGTGTCGGGGCAATGGGTGAGGCGCCTTACCCGGTGCAGACACCCTGGGGTATCCAGGTTCAGAATATGAAGGTGGAGATAGACGAACCGCTGCTCAAAAAGATAGCCGAAACCACCGGCGGAAAGTATTTCCGCGCTACGGACAATACCAAGCTGATGGAGATATACGGCGAAATCAACCAGATGGAAAAGAACCGCACCACGGTGGACAGCTTCCCAATCTATTCGGAGAAGTTTATGACCTACGCCCTGCTGGCGTTGGCCGCGCTACTGCTGGAGTTGCTGTTCAAGTTTGTAATAATAAGGAGGTTGCCGTAATATGATACACATAGCTCAACCCCAATATTTGCTGCTGTGGCTGCTCATTCCCCTCTTTTTCCTGGGGTATTGGTGGTATCTCAAGAGGCAGAAGGCCCGTGCGTCCCGCCTCGGCGACCCCGCGCTGGTAAAGAAGCTTATGCCCGAAGTGTCCCGTTCCAAAGGGTGGCTTAAGGTTTCCTTCTTTTCGCTGGCGTTCTTCTTCTTTGTGCTGGGGCTCTGCCGCCCGCAGCTGGGCGCCCGCCTGCAGGAGCGCGAGACCAACGGCGTGGAAATTATGATTGCGCTGGACGTCTCCAATTCGATGCTGGCGCAGGATTATTCCCCCAACCGCCTGGAGCGCGCCAAGCTGGCCATTTCGCGGCTGGTGGACAAGCTTGCCGGCGACCGCATCGGCCTGGTGCTGTTCGCTGGCGAAAGCTTTGTGCAGCTCCCTATCACAACCGATTATGTATCGGCCAAGGCCTTCCTTAACAGCATAAACACCGAATCGATACCCATCCAGGGCACTGCGACTGCAGAGGCCCTTGTGACCTGCGCCCGCAGCTTCAGTTCCCAGAGCGAGAAGAGCCGCGCGATAATAGTGATATCGGACGGCGAGGACCACGAAGGCGATGTGCTGGAGACGGCGGAGAGCATCGCCCAGGAGGGTATCCGTATCTATTGCATAGGAGTCGGCTCCACCAAGGGCGAACCCATCCCTATGGGGGGCGATATGCTGCGCGACAAAGACGGCAACATTGTGGTTACCCGTCTCAATGAGCAGACTCTTCGCGAAATTGCCTCGGCCGGAAACGGCGAGTATGTGCGCGCCGCGGCGGGCGAGTTCGGCCTGAACCCGATTATAGAGAACATCCGCACCATTGAGGCTTCCAAGCTGCAATCGGTTGTGTTTGAAGATTTTGACGAACAATATATGTACTTTTTCGGCATCGCCCTGCTCTTCTTTATACTGGAGATGTTGGTGGGCGAGCGCCGCAGCCGCGTGAAGTTGTTCAAATAGGAGAGAGCAAAATGAAAAGGATAATAGTAATAGCGCTTCTGGCACTGACGGCCGCTTCGCAGGCCTTTGCGCAGGTGGACCGGCGCGAGGTGCGCAGCGGCAACCGCAACTTCCGCAAGGGGGAGTTCTACCGGGCTGAAGTCGACTATAAAAAGGCGCTGCTTAAGGATTCTACCTCCGTGGCGGCGCAGTACAACCTGGGTAACGACCTTTACAGAATTGAGAATTACACGGAGGCGGAGAAGTTTATGAACGCTTCTCTGGACAGCTTGTCCCGCAGCAGCCGCGCCGCCGATGCATATTTCAACGCCGGAGACATATATCTGCAGCAGCGCAAGTGGGGCGAGGCGGTGGAGGCTTTCAAGAACTCCCTGCGCCGCAACCCCGGCGATATGGATGCCAAGAGCAACCTGGCTTACGCCCAGAAGATGCTGGAGAACGAACAGCAGCAACAGGACCAGAACCAGGATCAGCAGAACGACCAAAGCCAGGACAACCAGGATCAGAATCAGGACCAGAACCAAGATCAGAACCAGGATAACCAGGACCAGAATAAAGACCAGAACGACGACCAGAACAAGGATAACGACCAGAATCAGGATCAGAACCAAGACCAGAATCAGGACAACCAGCAGCCCCCTGCCCAGGACCAGCCGCAGCCCAAGATAAGCCCGGACGCGGCGGAGCAGATGCTGCAGGCCATCCAGGCCAAGGAAAACGAGACCCAGGACAAGGTCAATAAAGAAAAGGCGGCCGCTTTGAAAACCCGCCAGAAAGAGAAGAACTGGTAGGCCCTTCTAAAAGATATTGACGCTATGAAAAGATACCTCGCATTTTTGCTTGTATTGTTTGCTGCAGTAGGCGTGCGCGCGCAGAGCCTCCGGATGGAGGCGCCCAGCGTGGTCGCCACGGACGAGCCGTTCCGCGTGGTGTTCACCGCGGATGGCAAGATTACCGATTTTGAATGGGCACCTCCCGCTGGCCTCACCCTTATGTGGGGTCCGTCAAAGGGGACGTCCTCCAACTTGACCATAATCAATGGCAAGCGGGAGTCCAGCGAGACTGTTACATACACTTACCTGCTTTCTGCCGACACCAAGGGCACTTATACCATTCCGGCGGCGACCTGCAAGGTAAAAGGCACAGAGGTTTCCAGCGGCACGGCGGTGGTTGAGGTTGTGGACGAAGCTCCGGCAGGCCAGAGTGCGGGCCAGAGTCAGCAGGGCGGCCAGGCGTCGCAGGGCGGCGGCCAGAGCCAACAGCAACAGCCCTCGCAGGGCGCCGGTGCAGCTCAGTCGGACCCTTCCATAACGGGCACTGTGCCTAACGAGGATATCTTTATGCGGCTCAATTTGAGCAAGACAAGTGCTGTTAAGGGCGAGCCTCTCACTGCTGTGCTCAAGCTATATACCCGTGCGGATATTGCCGGTTTCGAAGATTTCAAGCTCCCCACCTTCAACGGTTTCTGGAGCAAGGAGACCTACGCTCCAAACAATCTGGAGTTCAACAAGGAGAATATAAACGGCAAGATATACAACACCACGGTAATCCGCCGCTATATGCTGATTCCACAGCAAGAGGGTGTCATAAACATAGAGCCGGCGGAGGCTGTGTGCCAGTTGCGCGTAAGGGCAAACAACGGCCGCGCGCGCTCTATCTTCGACGATTTCTTTGACAGTTACCAAACCATCCGCAAGCGGGTCTCCACGGGTAGTATCAATGTGCACGTGAATCCGCTGCCGGCGGGCGCTCCTGCGTCGTTCGGCGGCGGGGTGGGGCAGTTCACCATCACCGCCCGCTTTGCCAACGATTCCATTGCCGCCAACGAGGCCTCCAGCCTCATTGTGACGGTGAGCGGCAAGGGCAATGTAACAATGCTCTCCGCCCCCAAGATTTCATTCCCGAGCGAGTTCGACGTGTACGACGTTAAAACGACGGACCGCAGCGACGGTTCGGGCGTGACTGGCAGCAAGGTGTTCGAATATCCGTTCATCGCCCGCAGCTACGGCGATTTTACCATCGGCCCAATAAAGTATAGTTATTACGATATCAGCAAGGGTTCCTATGTTACCACCGAGGCGCCGGCGGTCACCATCAAAGTTTCGTCTGACGGAGCCGAACAGGGGGCTTCCGATGGAATCGGGGGCGGCGTGCGGCAGAGCGTGCGCAACATCGGCAGCGACATACGCTATATCGCCACCGGTTCTCCCGCTTTGCGCAAGGAGGGCAGTTTCTTTGTTACTTCGTGGCCGTTCTACGCCATCCTGGCCGCAATTGTGGCGCTGTTCTTTATTGTGGGCGCAGCTATGAGCAAGGCCCGCGAGCGTCGCGCGGACGTGGCCGGTATGCGCAACCGTCGCGCCAACAAGATTGCCACCGAGCGCCTGCGCCGCAGCAAAGATTACCTCAAGCAGGGGCTGGTCGGAGCCTACTACGAGGAGCTTCACAAGGCGGTTATGGGGTATGTGAGCGACAAGCTTTCTATGCCCGGCAGCGACCTCAGCAAAGATAATATAAGCGAGCAGCTCGCCGCGCGCGGGGTGCCTCAGGCCACTATAGATAGTCTTATGGGAATTATTGCCATTTGCGAAGCGGCGCGGTATGCGCCCGATTACACTCCGGAGCAGATGGAGAATCAGTATAAGGATGCGTTGGATACCATCACGGCCATCGAGTCCGGCGTTAAGCGCAGCGCAAAGGGCGCCAGGGGGGCGACGGTGGCTGTCGCACTGTTGTTTGCCCTGAGCTTGAGTTTTAATGCCGCTGCGGCCGGCAGCCAGGCTTGGGAGCAGGCAGCGCAGGCCTATTCTTCCGGTGATTATCAGGCTGCACTGGATGCTTATCTGGACATCGAGCAGTCCGGGTTGGTGTCAGACAAGTTGTATTACAATATTGCGAATTCGTATTATAAGACAGGCGCGCTGGGCGAGTCCATCCTTTATTACGAGAAGGCGCTCAAGTTGAATCCTTCTTACGACGACGCCAAGTTCAACCTTGCCATCGCCCGCGAATCGGTGCTGGACCGCATTGAGGTAGTGCCGGAGTTCATACTGGTAAAGTGGATACGCGATATAAAGTACCTGCTTTCCAGCAATGCTTGGGCGTGGGTCGCACTTGCGCTTATGGTGCTGGTGGCACTCGCGCTGTTGGGCTTCCGGTTCCTTGGCCGCCGCGGCTCGCGCACTTTGTCTTTCGTGCTGGCGTGTGTGCTGTTCCTGTTGTCGGTTTCGGCCTGGATTTTAGCCCTTAGCGAGCGGCACGACATAGTGAGCCAGAAGGAGGCCATCGTAATGCTGCCCGTCTCTTCCGTAAAGAGTTCGCCGGGCGAGGACGGCAAGGCGCTGTTCATCCTGCACGAGGGCACAAAAGTCTGTGTGCTCGACTCAGTCGGCAACTGGCTCAAAGTCCAAATCTCCGACGGCCGCCAAGGCTGGATCCCCGCAGCGGATATCGCCAGGATATAGTTATCGTACGCTGTCTGAGTTTTTGTATACGAGGACGTTGCGTTTCATACGGCGGTCGTCGTAGTACATCGTGATGTATTTTTCTACGAAGTCCATGCGGGTGGCGGTCTTCCGGGCCTCGTCTTCGCTCTCGTCGGAGTAATAATCCATAAAGAGCGAGGTCAGGCTGTTGCGTACGTGGTTCTCGTTGATGTATTTGTCCAGTTCTTCCTGCTTTGCAAAGTGGAAACCGTTCTCTTTTAGGTATTTAAAGTTCACCAAGTAACCGAAGTGGCGGGCGATTTCCCACTCGATGGCTTCGATTATCTTTTCCGGGTCGCGCTCGTTTCTTACGAATTCCGCGAGCCAGGCAGAGCTGTTGTTTATGTTGCGAAGGTTCACCTTCAACCTGGCGAAGTCGTCTACCCGCTCCTTGTTGATTATCTTTGCAAAGTCGTCCGAGAACAGGTACGAGGTCAACGGCCAGGCAAGATTGGTGAGATGGATGCCGGCAGGGTAATCCAATTTCTTCTCGCGTATCTGCTTGACAATCTGAATCATCACCTTGAGATTCGCCTCCAGGTGGCGTATAAGATCCTCGAACTCGGAAAAATACAACTTCATTTGCGACTGCTCCTCGCTGGCAAGCAGACGGATGTCGTTGCGGCTCTTGAACAAATAAGTAACAATCACACCGTAGAGCGACACCATTGCCGCCTTGACGTTCGGGTTAGACAGAGTGATTGCTTCCCAAACCGGCCGCAGGAAGGTGCGCAAACCGCACTTCTCCGGCAAGAAACTGAAACCTATGGCCAGAGGGAGGGTGGCCGCGAACAACCAGGCAATCCAGGATATAGTTTTGTAACGCTGCTTGTTGGGAGTGTCCTTGATGCCATACTTCGCATACAGTTCTTCTTCCGTTTCCTCCTTCTTCTTGCCGTCCGGCTTAATTATGCCTCTTTCTAAATCCACTGCCACTTGCAGTATGTAGCGGCTGTCGGCATATTCCACGCCGCCGAAATCAGGACGGTATTCCTGGATGCTGTTTATCTGGCTGCAGCTGAACAAATTGCAGAAGTTGCCCTCGCTGGAGGCACCGCGGGAGGTGCTCTCGTAACGGAACAAATCGTCGCTGGCATCTTGTTTCCTGCGGCCAGTGGCCATCCGGCAGAACTTATTTATGAAATACCCGTTGTGAGTCTTCTCCGAAAAGGCGGCCTTGCTGCTGTCGCCCCGCTCGAAATCGCCCCTGTACTTGGCAAGAAGCCCCTCGATGAACATTGTCTTGATGGAAACGTGGCGGAACAGGCGCGACTTCCATTCCGGAACAAGTTGTGCCGAATCGCAATAAGAAAGATCTATGAGGGTGATGAGGGCGGCGGTCCTGTGGTACAGGAAATCTCCCACGGACGGATTGCCAGTGATGGAGGCGCCGTGTTTCTTGTACACGTGGGTGCGCTGCTTAACGGAGGCAAGGGTGATATCGCGCCTTAGCAGGACATAATAATCTATAAAATCGTCGTAGGACGGATGCTCGCCAAAGAAGCGCTCCCAGCCTCCGCGCTCGCGCTCTAAAAAACTCTCCAGGGCATCGACATATATCTGCATAGCTTCCCTGGAATAGGCCTTTGTCCAGCACATACTGGCTGCCATTACAATATCAGGGTCAGCATTGCCGCGCTTGCTGCGGGCGAGGCTGCTCGTCAGGTTGTTGTGCAGACGCCGGGCGGCATCAACGTTGTTCAAGCCGTCCGGGCCATTCATATCGAAAGGGGAGAGCACCACGCCGCAGCACGGCATAGCGCCCGCTATGCTGCGGATGGCGTCTTGGGCAAGTTCGTCGTCCTGGTCCAGAATAATCGCGATGTCGCCATCCTTGGCCTTCCGGACGAATTGTTTGCGCAGGTAAAAGAGACCATAGGCCGATTGCTTGCGCTCCGGCAGATTGGTGTAGTCCAGCGTCCCGTCTTTTAAGTCAAAGCCGTAGCCGCGAAGCATCTCCAGCAGTTTGGCTTTGTGAACGTCTTGCCCCGAGTCGTCGAATACTATAAGCCGAACGCGGCCCCGGTCGCCATATTTGTCCCGGTTTTTCGCCACCGATTCCAAGGCCTGCCGCAGGTTGCTCTCGAACAGAGGGTTCGAATTGTCGTTATAAATCCTCATCAGGACGTACACGTCGCACTGTCTGGGTGTTTTCATAAAGCCAAAACGTTTCTGAATTACCCCCTAAACTTACCACTTTCGCCGCACAAATCCAAACGTCCCCGAAATATGCACCGCCGGCCATAATGAAGGGCGTTTTCCCTGGCCCGCTCCCGATATTTGCCCTGCCGGCCAGGAATTACGGGGTTATTTATGGCCCCGCTGGCGTTTTTTGCCCTGCCGGCCAGGAATTACGGGCTTATTTATGGCCCGCTCCGGGCAGAGCCTGCGCTTGCAAAGTTTTCTTGGGCGAAGATCCGCCCTTAAAAACTTTCAAGCTCCGGACCATTTCTGCCCGCACGCTATTCGTCTTCACCCGGCAAAATGCTCACACGTTCCCCAATGGCCGAATACCGGCACAACCGCGCCACCCGCCACCCCGTGAAAGCCCTCCGTCTGCCACCACCCGAAAGGAAGCCCCTCCTGTCGCCTCATAAGAAGAGCATTTTGCCGGGGCGCCGGCAGCGGCTGTCAACCCGAAATTCTGAGGCTGCGGAAATGTGCTTCAGAAGCCCCTGTGAGGGACTACCGCGCAGCCTCCGCAGCCAAATCGCCCCGCAGGCTGCAACAACCCGCCCCAGACCCCCACCAGCGGCCACCATTTGCAGCCTGCGAATTTCGGGTTGAGGTCAAAGCGGACAAACATCAATAGTGCATATGGAAAATGGAAAGCTCTTATGTCAATACGGATGTGTATAACGGCATTTTGGGTAGCTGGAACACCCGTAAAATTTTCCGTATTTACCAGAGCGAAGTACAAGTTTGCCGCCGCAACGTGGACATCTACCAGAAGTAAAGGCTTCGTTCTTTTGGACGCGAGCATTGTATATGTCTTCTTTGTGCTGCCTGCTGTTTTCTCTGCTTGGTTCGATTTGTGCCGAAATGACTGCACCGTAGATGGAGTTGACCTGCCCCCATGTCAGGCGGCTAGCTTCAAATTGCCGAATCACAGAAAGTATCTGGCCCATATAGACAACGCAGGCATCTTCTATTTTGACTTTGAGGTCAGCCCTGCCTGAGAATGCTACTATCGAAAAAAAGGGAAGTGGTTCGTATTCTTTGAGTATACGGCGAAGGGCACGGATGTGACCGGCATTCTGCAAGATGGGGTTATAGAGTTGGTATTTCTTGCCGTATATGTTTTGCGTCCAGTATTCGCTCTGCTCGCCACCATAAACCCAGCCCTTTAGGTTCTTTGTTTCTATGACGAAAATGCCAAAAATTGAGATGACCAGATGGTCTATTTGAGAACTGCCTTTTGGCGTAGGTATAGTAACATTGTTCAGTACCCTATATTTGTCTTTGGGTAGCCTATCCAACTTATTCGATACTAAAGATTCACCTATCTTACCCCTCAACTCACCCCTTCTAAGGAAAAGGGTAAATAGCCCTATGAAAAGGAGGATGCCTATTATGTAAGGGGAAAAGGCCATAGAAAGAAACAATACTAGAAAGGAAGTTCTGGGCCGTAATATGCCTCGGGCTCGCCTAGCACGCGAATATCATTATCTTGGAAGAGTTTGGCTTGTTTTTCTAGTTTCTCCAACAATTCGCATCGACGGTCAGCGTTGTTCAACTCCTCTCTGCGAGCCCTACTTATTTCAAGAAATGGTTCACTCTGGTCAATGCCAAGGAATCGGCGTCCAAGAAGATTGGCTGCTATACCAGTCGTACTGCTGCCTGTGAATGGGTCAAGTACCCATGCACCTGGCCATGTGGATGCTTGTATTATACGAGAAAGTACGCAGAGCGGTTTCTGGGTTGGGTGCTTCCCGCAGGACTTCTCCCATTTTGCAATAGCTGGTAGAGTCCAGACATCACGCATCTGTGTGCCGCCGTTAATATCCTTCATTAACTCATAGTTGTAGTAGTGGGCTACTTTCTGTTCCTTACGAGCCCACAGTATGTATTCTGCTGAGTATGTGAAGTATCGACAAGATAGATTGGGTGGAGGATTTGTTTTAACCCAAGTTATACAATTGAGTATCTTGAAATCAAGTTCTGTAAGACAGCGGGCTACGGAAAAAATATTGTGGTATGTGCCGCTGACCCATATTGTACCGTCTGACTTCAAGTGCGTGCGACAAGCGGCAAGCCAGGACTTGTCAAATTTGTAGTCTTCTTCGAACCCTTGAGACTTGTCCCACTTACCTTTATTTACGGAAACTGGAACGCCACTCTGTATGCTGATTCCTCCGTTTGAAAGGTGATAAGGCGGATCTGCGAAGATCATATCGAACTTGAAATCAAATGAATTCAGTAGTTTGATACAATCTCCCTTCAAGAGGGTGAAGTTCTTATCAGGTGATTTGTAATATGCAATAGGCATACTCACTAAACAAGATTGGTGAATATTACACCCTCATCGAGGTCCATAATGTTATACAGATTCTCCAGCACGTCAAAGGTCTCTTTAAGATTGTTACGAGCGGAGCCCCAGCCACGGCCGTCTGTAATCCATACAAATTTGAAGTATGGAAGGTCCTTGGTCTCCAGTGCTATTGTCTTATAGCTACGAGCTGTTTCATTTAATTTTGAGCCGCCGCTGGTATAAAAGTTGGTCTCAATGCCATATATCATCCTGGGCCGCTTAATAACAAAATCGAACCTTTTCTCAGTACTACCCTCATTAGATATACAAGATAGATCAACATCCCATTTCTTTTCGATGTCGTGAATATACATTTCCTTAAAGTAAGTCTTGCCTTTTTGCAGTCCAGCCCTAACAAGATAGCTCTCCACAAGATCTTCCATTGCGTGACCGCCACGGTTTTTGCGGGCATTCGAGTCTAATCCAGTTTCTACGCCAGTGACATAGTCAACGAGACTATGAATGCGTTTATTTCTCATAAGATCGAAAAGTCCGGTTTCCTGCATAAAGACAATATAGTCTTCTATCGGGTAATTCTTTTTCTTGAAACTGAATAGGTGCTCGCCGTCAAAATCGACTGTAAGAATCTCAGTCTCGCGCTTGGCAAGAAGAATAGGAATACACTTTAGAATCTCAGGGTACCTTCTGCACAATGCGACAAAATCAGTCTCAATATCATCACTTCCAATAAGAGAGTTCATAATATTAAGTTCTACTCTAATGGCATCGACGTTGCGGTGCACCTTCTCAAAATCGGTATAATACTTATATCCTGAGATGGCTGTGCGAAAACCAGCCATCCACACATCAAAATCCCTCATATTTAAGCATTTATTACGTTAGAAATCATCAGCTCCGATATACACCCGCGCCCGTTGGGGTCGGAGTTTATCATACGAGCAGCTGATACCCGTTTGATGAAAAAATGATTATAGATTCTATCAAAGAATGTTTCTTCGGAGTGTACTTCTGTGGGATCTGAGTTACTGGCAACGAACAGAGCCCCAGCGGTGGAAATTTGATTACAGAAGTCACGGAGTCTAATCTGTTCGGAATCATCGAAGCCGCCTTGTGCGTATGAGGTAAACGACGATGTTTCCGTGATTGGCTTATAAGGCGGGTCCAAGTAGAACAATGTGCTTGTATTAGCATATTTGCCAGTCTGGGCAAAGTCACCACAAAGGATTTCTACCTTTTGAAGGACTTTTGAGACCGCTATAAGGTTTGATGCGTCACAGATGCGCGGATTTGCATATTTCCCGTGAGGTACATTGAATTCGCCCTTAGAATTGACCCTATAGAGCCCGTTGAAGCAGGTTCGATTCAGAAAAATAAAAAGTGTGGCAGTCTCAATTTGAGAGGTCTGTTTAGTATTAAATAGAGCTCGCTTAGCCAGATAATACTCCTTTCTTGCGTTGGTGTCTAATCTGGAGTATTCGTCTTGTATTATGGATAATGCTTCAATAAGAGATTCAACGTCGCTTTTGATGACTCGATATGTGCAAATTAATTCCTCGTTAATGTCGTTAATGACTGCATACTCAATGTTCGGGTAAGTTTGAAGAATCCAGAAAAGGACGGCTCCGCCGCCAACAAATGGCTCTACGTATGTGAAATGCTTGCGCTCTGCGAAATCGCGTGGCAGCGATTCTCGCACCTCGTCTAGCAATTGCGTCTTCCCTCCAACCCATTTTATGAACGGACGGGCTTGTGTCGTTTCTTCAAACAATTTCATAAGCACATCTTTTCCGACAAAGTTATAAAAAGAATAGATCGGAAGGAAGAGATTATTAATCTTTTTCTGCGTTATTCTCTCAGTTGGTAATAGCTAGCAGGATTGCCGCAGTCCACCGCCCCGCCAAACCGCATCGGTTTTCGCGGCGACAGGAGGAGCTGCCTTTCGGGGGGTGGCCGGCTGCCGGCTTTCACGGGGTGGCGGGTTGCGTCGCGACGGGGTTTCTTGGCCATTTTGGGGCCGGAGGGCGGTTTGGCGGGGCTGCAGGGGAAGAGCGAACGGGCGTAAAAGAGTCCGGAGCTTGAAGTTTTTCAGGGGCGGATCTTCGCCAGAGAAAAACTTGCAAGCGGAGGCTTACGCCCGGAGCGGACGCACTTGCGAAACAGTATTTGCCCGCCGTATGCTACTCCCCGGTGGCGATGCGGTGCATACGCATAAGGATGTTGATGCTGTAGAAGACGCAGTTGGCCCAGATGTCATCTTGGGAGAACTTGGTCTCGCTGTTGGGAAGGGTGGGCATCATACCCGTTTCGGGATCTTGTATCTTGACCAGGGTGTCGACCAGAGCCTTGGCCTTGGCAAGTGCAAGCAGGTCGCCGGTTTTGTGGTAGATGTGCATAAAGTTGTTGGCAACCTTGGCGATGCTGGCATCCACGGGATTCCTCCAGTGATACTGCTCGAAGACGAACGGCGAAGAGAACACGCTGTCCACGGCGCTGAGGGCGTCGGCTTCATATTCTATTTCGGAGTGCCAGCGGGTAAACTGGTCTTCTGCCCAGCGGGCAATCTCTATGCAGGCGTCAAGGTCTTTCTGAGTCTGCTGCGGCTTGGTCATAAGATACTCCACGCAGTCGCCGGCGGTGCAGTGGGTCAAATTCTGATAAGGAACCTTGTCCTCGATGGGAACATCCTCGAACTGGCCGTCAAAGTGGAAACCTGAGATGGTGTTGTCCCACATCCATTTCTCGCCCTTTGCCACCATATCGTCGAAACCTTCCACGCCGTATTTTACCTTGAGACGGTTGGCAAGCATAAGGATGTCGGCGGGAAGGCAGCGGGCCTCGTTCACCGGTTCGCCTGTCTCGAACATAACCTTCACGGGCCAGGAACCGTCCTCTGCCTGAAGCCTCTGATAGGTCTTTGCTATGCCAAGGGCGTGGTCGAGGTATTTCTCTTCTTTTGTAAGATCGTAAAGGTCAAGCAAAGCGTTGGCGGCATAGGTCGCCTCAAGAAACATTGTCTTGCCTACATTAAAACGGAGCACGCTTGTGCTGATTTCGTTGTTCTCTCCGTAGTAGTATGTGGGAGGGAAAAAGGCCAGCGGGGCACCTTCCGGCTGAGCAATGGCAATGAGGCCGTCGCAGGCATTGCGGGCGATGGCCAGGGCGGCGTCGTGATATTCCGGTACCTCGCGAGCAAGGAAACACTCCGTCTGGGCGATGCCGCTCCAGATTTTGCAGGCGTAGCAATTGTAGAAATATGTGGTGTCCGGTTTGTTGCCTCCAGTCCAACTCTGGCCTAACGGGCTGTCGTGTAGCGCTTTGGCGGCCTTTATTGCCGACTCCCGGTAGCCGATGGGGGCGGGTTCGTACGGGCCGTGGAAAGGATTGTCCTTTTCGAACTTAAGGGCGACGGGAGAACCGACCGCCATGCCATCCGCACCGGTGGCCTGCATAGTCGCCTCTATCCAACCCACCGGCAACTCGTTCCAAATAGGGGAGAGGGCGATGACCGGGGCGTTGTTGCAAACAAACAGCGACTCTCCGCCGGAGGGAATGCTAAGGCAATAATTGGCGGCACCATCCACCTGTTCGAACTCGAACACCGGAGCGTATATATACTTGGTGGCAAACTTGTTCCAGAAAGGAACTTCGCCCGGCACACCGGGATGGACGGGCGACAAATACTCTTCCAGCGCCTGAGCGTTGAGGGCGTCGTAGTCCAAACTTTCAAGGGGATTCTGATACGGCTGGTTGCACGCGGCCAGCAAAACGGCGGCCGCGATGGCTGCAAATATCTTTTTCATACTATTTTGAGTTGATTATTCTGTTGAAACGGTCCAGGGCAACAATGCTCTGCCAAGTGCAATTGGCCCATATATCGTTGTGATTGTCAGGATCTTCGTTGTACATCACTGTGGGGATGCGGCCATTCTCCTGCTGAACCTTTACAAGACTGTCTACCAGTGTCTTGGCTTTGGCCAGTGCCAGCGGGTCGCCGGTTTGCTCCCAGATGCGCATCCAGGCCATAGCGACTCCGGCCGTGCTGTGGTCCACCGGCACCTGGAACACAAACTGCTCGTAAACGAACGGCAGGACGTCCTGCACGCTCTCGCTGCCGAAAGCCACATCCAGTGGCGCGTTCCAGCGGGTGAACTGATCCTCTGCGAAACGGGCCATTTCTATGCACACCTTCACCTCCGCGTTCGAAGGATCGGGCTTTGCCAGCAGATAGTCGATGCAATCTACCGCGACGCAATTGGTAAGGTCCTGGAACGGAGCGTGCCCTTCCACCGGGACATCCTCGAACTGCCCGTTGAAATTGAACGTGGCCAGGGTATTCTGCCACAGCCAAGCCTCCGACCGGACAATCATATCTTCGAAACCATCTACATTATACTGATCTTTGAGCCGCTGTGCCAACTGAAGGATGGTGGTGGGCATACACGGCGCCGGGATGGTCGGCTCCCCGGTGTAATAATTCACCTTCATAGGCCAGTAGCCGTCCTCGCTCTGCAAATTGCGGTATGTCTCTGCGATATGGCGGGCGAAATCGAAATACTGCTGCTCTCCGGTGGCGTCGTAAAGGTCCAGCAGCGCTTTGGCGGCGCAAACCGCCTCCACAAACATAGTGGTCACCTGGTTGTAGTCCAGAACACCGGAGAGACTCTCGTCGCCCGCGCTTTTGAAGTAGGTCGGCGGGAAAAAAGCCAGCGGCTCGCCTTCCGGGCGGGAATACTTCATAAGGGCTGCGGCTGCGGCGCGGGCTACGGCAAGCGCATCCTCCTTAAGCTCCGGTTTGTTGGCGGCCAAAAAGCACTCGCACTGCACGGTGGCGCTCCAAATCTTGCACGCGTAGCTGTTGAAACGGTATTCCGGGTCGGGTTCGCCCGTCTTGAGCCACAACTGTCCGATGGGACTGAAGTGGATATATTCTGCCGCTTTTACCGTGGCTGCGGCGTAATCCAGAGCCTCTGTTTCGTAAGGGCCGTGGAAGGGGTCGTCCTTTGAAAAATCGCGTATCTGCGGCTCGCCCAGCGCCTCGCCGTTGCTGCCGTAGGCCTGCACAACAAGGTGCACCGGCCCCACGGGAATGTCGCTCCAAATGTCGGTGAGGGGCTCGTTGGGATTTTCGGCGGTGAAAATAAAGAACTGTCCGCCCGCCTCCGCGGTGTAGGAGTAGTGGCCGGCTTCATCCACCTTCTCGAACCCGAAAGCCGGGGCGTAGATGAATTTGAAGGCATATTGGTTCCAGAAAGGCACCTCGCCGGGTATGCCGGGGTGCACCGGAATTTCGTATTCCGCCAGCGCCCGGGCGTTGAGGGAGTCGTAGTCAAAATCCAGCACGTTCTTGCCGGAGTCGCTGCAGCCGGCAATCAAAAGAGCGGCGGCGATAATGGTGACAATCCGTTTCATTTTATTTTTCCGTTTAATATATCGTCCAACATAAGGAGGGTGTAAATGCTGTTGAAGGTGCAGTTGACCCAATGCTCGCTGATGGGGTCCTTCACGCTCTGGTTCAGGCTGGTGGGGATGCAGCCGCTTTCGGCGTCCTGAATTTTTACGATGCTGTCTGCCAACGCCGTGGCCTTGGCCAGCGAGAGAAGGTCGCCCGTGGCCAGATATACCCGCATAAAGGCTCTGGCGACGCCAAGGGTGCTGTCGTCTATCGGGCATTGGAACGAGTACTGCTCGAACACGAACGGTGTGGAGAAGGCGTCGGTGCAAAGCGCGTCGGCCTCTTCATCGACCGGCGAATGCCAGCGGGTGAACTGGTCCTCCGCAAAGCGGGCCATTTCCACGCAGGAGGCAATCTCCTGCTCAGTGGGGCGGCGCTTCTGCAACAAATAATCGATGCAATCTACCGCGACGCAGTTGGTGAGGTTCTGATAGGTAGCCTTGTCCGCCACGTTGACATCTTCGAACTGGCCGTTGAAATTGAAGTTGGAGATGGTGTTCTTCCATAGCCAATCTTCTGTGACGGCAATCATATTGTCGAAACCTTTTATGCGGTAGCGGTCGCGCAGCCGCTGCGCCAGCGTAAGTATGGTGGTTGGCATACAGCGGGCCGAGGTTATGGACTCGCCGGTGCTCCAGCTTACCTTTACGGGCCAGGAGCCGTCTGCGGCCTGCTTGTCACGGTAGGTCTCGGCAATGCGGCAGGCGTGGTCGAGATATTTCTTGTCTTTGGTGGTGTCGTAGAGGTCCAGCAGACCGTCGGCCGCCATAACGGCGTCGGCGAACATCGTGAGATCTTTGTTGCGGTCTATCACCCGCTTAATGTACCAAACCAGAGAGTCGCCCTCGCGGCCGAAATAGGTGGGCGGGAAGTATGGCAGGGGGCCGTCCGGGCCCTGGGCGTAGCGGATAAGGGCGTCGGCGGCGTTGCGGGCGGCGGTGAGCGCTTCCTCGCGGTATTGCGGCAACTCCCGGGCTACGAAGCACTCCAACTGGATGGCGCCGCCCCAAATCTTGTTGGGGTAGCAGTTGAGCTGATATTCCAGGCTGGGGACGGTGTCTTTTATCCAATTCCGGGCGATGATGCTCTTATGGATGAACTCCGCCGCCTTGAGGGCAGCTTCGCGGTAGCCGCGCGGGGCGGGGTCGTACGGGCCCGTGAACGGGTTGTCTCTCTCAAATTCCCGCACTTGGGGAGAGCCCAGGCTCTGGCCATCGCCGTCCACCGCCTGCACCGTGAGGGTCACCGGGCCAATCGGAAGACTGTTCCATACGGGGGTGAGCGCTTCGCGGGGGCTTTCGGCAGCGAACATCAGGCTCGTGTCGCCCGAGGTGGCACTGTAGACATATTGCGCCGCCCCTTCGACATCTTCAAAATCGAATGCCGGGGCGTAGATGAACTTGAAGGAATAACCGTTCCAGAAGGGGACCTCTCCCTTGACGCCGGGGTGCACCGGCTGCAGATATTCCGCCGCCGCCTGCTGGTTTAGGGCGTCGTAGTCAAATTCCGGAGGGGTGGGGGTGCTGCATCCCATTAAAAAACTGAAGAAGGCCAGGACGGTTGCCGCGGCCGCGATGCGGAGATGAGGAGTCATTTTTGGTTAAACTTACTCCTACAAATGTAGTGAATTCATTTGGCAAATAAAAAAGCGGCCCGAAGGTCGCTTTTTTACTCTTACCAAGGTTTGGTTTAGTGGCTCATCAACTTGAAGACGTTGGTGAGGGCGTTGGTGGCGGCGCCGAAAGCGTCGGTCTCCACAACGGCCTTTGCAGCCTCCTGGTCTACTTCGCCGGAGCGGGTCAGCAGGCTTGCCAGTGACGACAGGTCGGTGTTGTTCACCAGGCTGGCCAGAATGCTCGTGATTGTGGAGCTGTTGGTGGTGCTTATCTGGTTGTTGGAACCATTCACCAGACCGCCGGCAAAGTTGCCGAGTATGCTCTGGTTGTTGCCGTTGCCCTTGAGGGTCTGGAGAGTGGTGGCCAGGGTGGCCAGGTTAATCAGGTTGGACAGGTTGCTGGTGTCAAACTTGCCGTCGGTGAGGTACTGGGAAAGCAGTGCGGTGAGCACTTTACCTGCAGTGGTGCCGCTGGTGGTGCTGTCGGTGGAGGTGGTAGCACTGCTGCCGCCAAGCAGACCGCAGGAAACGGTCAACATTGCGGTGAGGGTGAGGGCTGCGATAGCCGATAAAATCTTTTTCATTTTCAAAATTAAGTTGATTGGTTATAGATTATTTGTCAAGATATTCGAAAGTACGGAGCACGATGGCCTCCACCTCACCGTTGGTAGTGGTGACGCAGCGGGTCCATTCACCGTTTTCGTTATATTCATATGCCTTGCTCTGCGAATATGCTTTGCCGTCGTCGGGCTCCTTCCAGTATTTATAGTCGACCCAGTTGCCGTGGTCGTCGTATTCCCAGGTGTAGAAGCCTGTGCCGGTGTTGTCGCGGTTCACAATGCGCTTTACCTTGCCGTCCGGGGTGTATTCGTACGTCTTGCCGAAAGCGTATACGACCTCTGCTTTATCATATTCTATGCCAGAGTGTTGAGTGAGTTTGCCGGTGTTCTGGTCGTAGACCTTGGTGCCCAGCTCCACAACGGAGTCGGTGCGGGTGGTCTTGTAGTCTATCTGCACCTGGTTCTCCTCCAGCGGGGTTTTCTCTTCTACGGTCTCCTTGGTCTCGGTCACGGTTTTCTCTTCTTTGAGGGTGGGGCGCTCTATCTCCTTCTTCTCAAAGAACTTGTCCGGGAGCACGAGGGTCTCGGAAACGCCAATCACTGCGCCGGTCTCGTCGCGGGTGAACCTGGCGGTCTGCGGTTTCATAGGGGGCTGGTATTTGACAACCTTCTCCAACTGCCCGTAGGTGCGGTTGGAATAGTAGTAGCGGGCGTAGATGTAGGGCTCGCCGGCGGGGTGGTTCCAAGTTTCCAACATCGGGTTGCCGTAGCTGTCAAGATACTCTGTCTTGTTGGGATACAGGTCGTTGTCGTCGTAGGGCTCGCCGCACTCGGCGGGGTTCTCCGCCGACGGGCGGAAACTGGTGGTTGTGATAATCTTGACAGTCTCTTTGGGCTGCTTGAACTGCTTCATATTCACCTTGCCGCAGCCCGCAACAAGGGCGGTAAAGGCGGCCAGGAGCGCAACTGTGCAGAATAATTTAAAATTCTTCATATCAGATTAGTCTTTTTTTACTTCGGGGAGTTCCAGTCCGTAGCCTTTGCGCTTGTCCTCCAGCTTAAGCAGGAAGGTGAAGATGAACGCAAGCACGCCGAACGAGGAGAAAATGAGCATCGGGGCCAGATAGCCGCCGGTCTTGTCCAGCACCACGCCAATGAGCAGCGGCACCAGGCAGAGGCCGATGTTCTGCACCCAGAAGATGAGGCAGTATGCGCTGCCGAGCACCTTCTCGTCTATAATTTTGGGCACCGAAGGCCACAGGGCCGCGGGCACCAGGGAGAACGACACGCCCAGTATGAGGATGAGGGTGAGCGCCAGCCACTTGGAAGGGAATGCCGGCAGCAGGAAGGCGAAACTCAGGTGGCAGGCCACCATAATGAGCGAACCTATCAGCAACATACTGGCCGCTTTGCCCTTGAAGGAGATGAAGCCGCCCAGGAACGGGGTGAGCACCATCGCCAGGATGGGGAAGAAGCTGAACAGATGCGCCGCGGTGGAGGCGTCTATGCCCAGAGTGCTTTCCAGATAGTTAGGGGCATAGCGCTGGAACGGGAAGATGGCGCTGTAGTAAAGCACGCACATCAGGGCCACGATCCAGAACATCTTGCTGGAGAAAATCTGTTTAAGGTCGCTTACGTGGAATTCGTCTTCCGGATTCTGCTCCTCCGACATCATACCGGCTGCGATAAGCTGGCGGTCCAACTTGCGGTCCATAACGGTGAAGACAATAAAGAAGATGAGGCCGATGAACAACAGCGCTGTGCAGAAGGCCAGCGGCGCCACGACACTGCCGAACTTGTTGTAGATGAGCGGGGAAATCCACATCACCGCGAACACGCCCAAGCGGGCGATGGCCATTTCCACGCCCATCGCCAGGGACATCTCCTTGCCCTTGAACCATTTGGCAATGGCCTTGGAGACGGTGGTGCCGGCCATTTCGCAGCCGCAGCCGAAAATCATAAAGCCCAGGGAGGCCATCTTGGCGCTGCCGGGGAGAGCGGTCCACCAACTGCCCAGCCACTGGCAGAAAGAGGTGGTCTGGAACCAGTCGCTTATGCCGATATATTTGATGCAGGCCCCCACAACCATAAGCGAAGCGGACAGCACGCCGGTGTGGCGCACGCCCATCTTGTCCAGAATTATGCCGGCCAGGATAAGGAAGCCGCACACATTGAGGATGTATTCGCTGGCGGCATATGTGCCGAAGGTGGTGCTGCTCCAGCCGCGCTGTGCCTCAATCATACTTTTGAGCGGGGACATCACGTCCACGAACATATAGGCAAAAAACATCATAGAGGCAATCAGCACGAGTGCCCCCCAACGCGCCCACGCGTTGTCGTTCAGGAACTTGGTAAGCTTTTCTGTCATATCTTTTGTATTTTCAATAATTCGATGAATTTTTCCATTCCCCTGGTGGCCACGTCGGTAATCTGCGTGAAGTTGCTGGCTGCAACATAAACCGGTTTGGGGTCAATGAGGTAGATTGGGATGCCGGGCCGGGCATATTGAACCAGGCCGGCGGCAGGGTAAACCTGCATAGAAGTGCCCACAATCAGCATAATGTCCGCCTCGGAGGCGATGCGGGCCGCAGTTTCGAACTTAGGTACCGCCTCGCCGAACCAGACTATATTGGGGCGCAGCTGCACGCCGCGGGAATCTGTATCGCCCAGATTCACAGGCGCGTACCCAACATCTACCGTGCGGCAGTCCTGATCCGCATCTTCCGGGCGCACTTTGGTGGCTTCGCCGTGCAGATGGATTATTTTGGTGCTGCCGCCCTGCTCGTGCAGGTTGTCAATATTCTGGGTCACCACTGTGACGTCGTAATCTTTTTCGAGGGAGGCTATGAGCTTGTGCGCTTCGTTGGGCTTTTTGGTGGCCAGTTCGCCGCGGCGCTGGTTGTAGAACTCCAGCACCAGGGCCCGGTTGCGCCACCACCCTTCGATTGTAGCTACGTCCTCTACGTTGTAATTCTCCCACAGGCCGTTGCTGTCGCGGAAGGTGCTTATGCCGCTTTCGGCGCTCACTCCCGCGCCTGTAAGTACTACTAGCTTCTTCATAACATTCTGTGTTTATGCGAAATAGCGCTTCTTAAGCCACAATTCGAACATAGGGTCTATAACCCGGGCGCGTTCGTCGCTGTCAAAAGTCACTATCTCCTTCTTGCAGAGCGCCTCCTTGAGACGGAACACGTTGGCGGAGCTGTTCAACTTGTATTTCTTGAGAATCTCGGAAGAACTGAAGCGCTCCACGCCGTCGCAAACGGCCCTTACAAAGTTCACCTGGTTGTCCGTGAGGTTGCTCATAATGTAGCGGTACTGAGCCTCCTGGTCCAGGAAATAACTCTCCACGGCGCTGCGCAGGATGCGCTTGTTTATGTAGCCTATGGCGAGCGAGTCGCAAATAGTTGCCAGCCGGTTCATTACAATGGGGTTGCCGCAGGCGGTGTCGTACAGAGCGTCGCCGGTCTCGTCTTCAAGGTCTTTGCCGGAGTGGAGGAACCCGTTGCGCAGATAAGCTTTGCTGGCCGCCCGCTCCAACGGCTCCAATTCAATATTGCAGTTTATCTCGTGGAAGAACTTGCGATTTTCGAAAATATCCTTCATACGGTTCACTTGCTCGCCGGTCACTACATAGGCCACCGACTGGTGTCCGGGGAACTCCTTCTCCATAAGTTTGAGCAACTTTTCCCCGCCGCTCATATTGAGGATGTTCTGGAACTCCTTGAAATAGACTACGAAGTTGGTGCCTGCAACGCTGCCGGTTATGTTGGGCAGGTTTATGGCCAGGGACGTGCTGACGTTCTCGAAATCTATCCGGATTGGGAACAGGGCGTCTTTATTGTACTCCTCGATGGGCTTGCGCAGGGCGGCTACATACTGCGCCGCCAGCGCCTCGGCGTTGGTCACGTTGAACAGGTCTATGGTGATGAGGGTGAAAGGGTAGGCGCCGTTCTTTAGCATATGCAGCGCCTTTTCCACCAGCGACTTCTTGCCGTAGCCGGGAGCTGCGTATATGGTGGAGAATTTCTTTTCTTTGATCTGGGCCGCCAAAAGACGGACGGCGTCGGTCCTGGAAATGAACTTGTCGCCCTGGGCGGTATGTTGACAGTCAAAATAAGAGACCATACTAATAATCAATAAAATAACACAAGTGTTACAAATGTATAAATAATAATTTTGCAATTCAAATAATTATTGTACCTTTGCACTCCCCGTATGGGCACACGACAGTCGCTAAGCTCTTGACAAAGAGATATTTAAGAGAAATATCCGCTTACGGCTATTAATTTTTAATAATTAATTTATGTACGCAATTGTAGACATTGCAGGACAGCAGTTCAAAGTAGAGAAGGGGAGCAAGATTTATGTAAACCGTCTCGCAGCTGATGTCAACGCTTCCGTAGATTTTGACAAGGTCCTCCTGGTAGACAACGAGGGTTCTGTCAAGGTCGGCGCGCCCTATGTAGATGGCGCTACTGTTAAAGCTACCGTTATGGAGCATTGCAAAGCTGACAAGGTTATCGTTTTCCACAAGATCCGCCGCAAAGGTATGACCAAGAAGAACGGTCACCGTCAGTATCTCACCAAACTTCAAATTGACGAAATCGCTTAAAACACATTAGACTATGGCTCACAAAAAAGGTGTCGGTAGTTCCAAGAACGGCCGTGAATCGGAAAGCAAACGCTTGGGCGTTAAGTTGTTTGGCGGACAGGTTGCCAAGGCTGGCAACATCCTCGTTCGTCAGAGAGGCACTGTACACAATCCCGGCGAAAACGTCGGAATGGGCAGAGACCATACTCTTTATGCGTTGGTCGATGGCACAGTGGCATTCAAGAAGACCAAGAACAACAAATCTTATGTTTCGGTAGTTCCTGCAGCTCCCGCTCAGGCAGAGGCGTAAGGCTTTAAGGTCTTTTACTACAGAATAAATGGACAACCCCCGGGTTGTCCATTTTTTTATTCGCTTTCCGGCTCGGACATAGGGTGGAGAATCTCCGCCATCATACAGCGGGCGCCGCCGCCGCCAATCTCCTCTATGGTGGGGATGTGGACGGGGAGTATGTTGCGCCGCTCCCCCTTGATGGCGGCAATCTGGTCCTGACGCAGGCTGCCCAGGGCCGTTTCGGACATCACCACAAACTTTTCGCCCCGGATGTTTTCTACCTCCAGGATATTGCAGGCAAATTGCATCATCTGCTCGTAGGTAATTTCCACAACCCTTTTGCCAGCGGAGGAGAGGCGGCCTACCAGTTCGGTGTATTCCGGCAGAGAAACAACAACGTCGCGGCAAACCACCGCGAAATCGTCTCCAATGGACATTATAACGTTGGTGTGGTAGATGGGGTTGCCGTCCCTGTCCTTGGCGTCGAACAAGCAGGGGATGAAGCCCATCTTGAGGCAGAACTCATCCAGCACCGGTTTTGAGGTACGGGGCGAGCGGCAGGCATAGGCAATGCGGTTCTTGCGGTCCAGCACCATACTGCCGGTGCCCTCCAGAAACTTTTTCTTCTTCTCCCATCCGGTCAGGTCAATCACGCGGCGGGTGTCGGCGGCCTTCTTTATGGCCTCGATGGCTTCCGGGGTGCGCTCGCTGCGGCGGTTGGGGGCGAACATAGGGTAGAGCACCAGGCTCCCGTCTATATGGGTGGAGAACCAGTTGTTGGGGAATATTGAATCGGGCGTCTCCGGCTCCGGGGTGTCTTCGTAGACCATCACGGGGATTTCGTTCCGCTTGAGGAGTGTCACCATCCCGTCGAATTCGGCCAGGGCCCTGGCCTGGATGTCGCTCCCGTCGGCCTGGTGCTGGAAATGGTTGTTGCCGGCGGTCTGGGTGTTGAAGCCGAAACGCACCGGGCGCACCATAAACAAGGTGGTGACAATCTTGCGGCGGCGGCGCGAGGCCACGCTCAGCATAAGGTTGCGGATAGAGAAGAAGATGGAGAACTGGCCAATGGCCAGCACCCAGTCGTGCCGGATGAGGCCGTATATTATTATCATTGTGCTCCCCGCCACCGCCAGTATCCAGTGCCCCAGCGGGAGGTAGGAGCCGCGCCTGCGGTAGCTGTAAATGAGCTGGTATATGGTGCGCGATTCGTATGTCACCTGCCCCAGCACGCCGAACAGCAGGAGTTTGAGCGGTACATATTCGTTGCGCAGGAAAGTGTCGGCAAATACCTTGAAATCTTTGGTAATAAGGGCCAGGATTATGAGGGGGAAGAGCGCCTGAACAATGAAGACGGTCTTGGGAACCTTCTTGTAGAGCCCCATTATGCCGATGTTCCACATATATATGTAGTAGCCCAGACTCTCCCCGAGAATGATGGAGAAATCTTTGCGGAGCCAGCCGTAGATGTACAGCGGAATGGCCCCGATGCTGCTCAGAATCCAATAGATGGCGGGCGATTCCACCTGGTGGGACTTTTCTGACATCCACCATTGAATGAGGATTCGCGAACCATATATGGCCATCCCGGAGAGCCCCAGGAGATATACCCAAACCGGACTATCCATTATTCAGGAGTTTCTGTGCCAAGGCAATGTTTGAATATCGCTTTCTGCATATCTTCCGGCAGGGGGCGCACGAAAGATCGCATTGTGTTGGCGGGGAAATCGCTAACATTGAGGGCAATCATACCATCCAGGCTGTTGCAGAACAGCGGGTCCACATTGAAGCAGGCCAGACGCGCCCCGCAGCTGAAATATTTGCGAAGCAGCACAGGCAGTCGGCTGCCGCCGTCCGAAATAGTGACCAGCATTCTGTCGAACAGATCAATGTCGCCGCCGAGTACCCGAATCATATCGTCCGGGTTCACCCGGAGATAATTGGGCTTGAATGGGTGGGTAGGAGTGGCGCAGGAGTCGGCGTCCGCCATTTTGTAATTCTTTTCTATAAACCTGACGGCCAGGCTCTTGTAAAAGTCGGGCATACTGTTGCTGATGCTCACGGTGCCCATAAGGTATCGCGCTTGCGGATCTTTTGCCACCGCCACCATAAGGCCGGTGAAAAGGAGCTTGAGCGGGAGCACCTCCCGCTGATACTTGGCGGTAATGAAAGAGCGGCCCAGCTCCAGGCAGTGCGGCAGGTAATCCTTGGCCTCCGGGCCGTAGTGGATAAGGGTGGAGGTATAGAACCCGCCGATGCCCTTGGAGGCATATATTTCGGAACCATAGCCGATGCGGTAGGAGCCCACAATGTCACCATCCGCCGGGTTCCAGATAACCAAATGCTTGTAATACTTGTCGTATTCGTCGGTATCCAGCGGTTTGCCGGTCCCTTCGCCCACGCCGCGGAAAGTCTCTTCGCGCAGGCGGTAGAGTTCCCGCATTGCTTCCGGGGCGTCACTTTCTTCAAGCAAATATACTTGATAGCCGCCCGTCTCGAACATCATCTTGCCTTTTACGGCATCCATCTGGGCGCGCACGGTGCTGGGGTCCACGGGCTCCGCAATGGGACTCATAGCAGTTGCAGCAATGTCCTTCACCGGCTCCGCGCACTGCGCTTCAAGGGCGTAGCAGCGGCTGCGCAGATAGGGCCCGAGGTCGCTGAGCTCCATCTTGGCGATGTCGTCGGCGGCTATCGGCTTGCCTATGCGCACCTCTATGGTCTTGCCGTTTTTGTTGATTATTTCTCGGGCCAGCCGGGCAGTGCGGAACCTGGGGTGGATTCGCCCCAGGATGTGGAACGGGGCTGAATTTTCCCCGTCAAAATAGATTGGCACCACCGGCAGTTTGGAGTTCTTAATAAGCCGGATTATGTTGTCTGGCCAGGGTTTGTCTTCTACCACACGGCGCCCTGTCACGGCGGTGCGACTGCCTTTTTTTTGCCAGGTGGCCACTTCGCCCGCCGGAAACAGGCCCAGCGGGGAGCCGGAGGCTATATGCCCCAGCGCGGCGCGCATTCCGGAGATGCTCCGGCTGCCCACGGTGGAAAAATTGTCTACAGGGATAAAGTTCCTCTTGAGGTTCTCTATCTGGCCCAATATGAATGTTGTGATGATTTTGAAATCTCTCCTGCGGGAGCCCACGACGGTGTTCAGTATGAGCCCGTCGGCGCCGCCGTAATGGTGGTTGGAGATGGTTATGAAGCCCCCCTCGGCGGGGATGTAGTCCAATTGGCTTTCGGGTATGTTGTAGGATATGCCCATTGCGCGCAGCACCCCGGCGGAGAATTCGGGCCCTTCGAGGTCCATTACGCCCGCGCACTTACTATTGATGCTGCCCAATTCCAGCACGTGGAACAGCACATTTGTAAGGAACTTGCCCCAGCGTCCCTTGAGACGCAGATTCTCCTGCAAAGCGTCCTTTTCAAAAACAACCTTCCCTTTCATTAGGCGTAATATTTTCCCAAAGGTGCACACTTTTGGCCGTTCTTCCAAAAATATGCTTACCAGATTTTTGTTATCTTCGCGGTTGGAATGAAAAGGATAACCCTCATTTTGCTCTGTATTACGATGTTCTGCTCCGGGGCTTCGGCCCGGGGACGCTTTGCGGAATATCTGGACCGTTCCGGCGGTAAGCCGTTCATCGTAGTGGACAAGCAGGCCTTCACCCTTACGCTGGTAGATACGGCCGGAGATGCCATAAAGGAATATGGCATCGCCTGCGCGGTGAACTACGGCCCTAAAGAGCGGCGCGGCGACCACCGCACGCCGGAGGGGACTTTCAAAATCAACCAGTTGCTCTATGCCAAAGGTCTTTCGCACGACTTTGGCGACGGCAAAGGGCCGGTGCGCGACGCCTACGGGCCGTGGTTTTTGCGGCTTAACGTGCCCGGCTTCATAGATATCGGCATACACGGCACCCCGTTCCCCGAATCGATAGGCTCGCGGGCCACGGAAGGGTGCATAAGAATGCGCAACGAAGATGTCACCGACCTTAAAAACAGGGTGGAGGTGGGTACAACGGTAATCATCCTGCCAGATCCGCTATAAATGATTATATTTGCGAGTTCGAAAAATAAAACCTCAAGATAATGCTTACACTCAAACTTCTCCGGGAAAAGCCCGATTTTGTAGTTGAACGCCTCGCCGTCAAGAATTTTGACGCAAAGGAGATTGTTGCACAGATACTGGATTGCGACCGTGACCGCCGCGCCGCACAGAGCGAAATGGACGCCCTGCTGCAGCAGCAGAAGGCCAAGGCAGCCGAAATAGGCGCCTTTATGAAGGCGGGTGACAAGGCCAGCGCAGAGGCCGCAAAGGCATCGGTGGCGGCTCTCAAGGAGAAGTCCAAATCTTTGGAAGATAAGATGGCGGAAGCCGAGAAGCGCCAGAACGACCTGCTGGTGCTGCTCCCCAACCTCCCTTGCGCGCAGGTGCCCGAGGGTAAGACCGCTGCAGACAATGTTATTGTCAAGATGGAGGGGCAGATGCCCGACCTTGGCGAGAACAAACTCCCTCACTGGGAACTGGCCAAGAAGTTCGACATAATAGATTTCGACCTGGGCGTGAAGCTCACCGGCGCCGGATTCCCGGTTTATAAGGGGAAGGGTGCCAAACTGCAGCGCGCGCTCATAAACTATTTCCTGGAGTTCAACACCGCCGACGGCTATCTTGAGGTGGAACCGCCGGTAATGGTGAACGAGGCTTCCGGTTTCGGCACCGGCCAGCTCCCCGACAAGGAGGGGCAGATGTACCACGCAACTTTGGATAATTTCTATCTGGTACCCACCGCTGAGGTGCCCGTGACCAACATCTACCGCGACGTTATCCTCGCTACCAAAGATTTCCCCGTGAAGATGACCGCCTACACCCCGTGCTTCCGCCGCGAGGCCGGCAGCTACGGCAAGGACGTTCGCGGATTGAACCGTCTGCATCAGTTCGACAAGGTGGAAATAGTTCAGCTGAGCCTGCCGGAGAAATCGTATGAGGCGCTGGACGGTATGGTTGCCCACGTAGAGGCGCTGGTTGCCAGCCTGGGGCTGCCGTTCCGCATCGTGCGGCTTTGCGGCGGCGATATGAGCTTCACAAGTGCCATCACCTACGATTTCGAGGTGTTCAGCGCAGCGCAGGAGCGCTGGCTGGAGGTGAGCTCCGTTTCCAATTTTGAGTCCTACCAGGCCAACCGTCTCAAACTCCGCTACAAAGACGAGGCTGGCAAGACCCAGCTGGCCCACACCCTCAACGGCAGTTCGCTGGCTTTGCCGCGCATTGTTGCCGCACTCCTCGAGAACAACCAGAAGGGCGACTACATAGAGGTGCCCGAGGTTCTGCGCAAATACACCGGCTTCGACCGCATAGACTAACCGCTCCCCCGGGATGAATCATCAGGGACAGCGTGTAATAATGGGAATAGACCCCGGCACCAGCATAATGGGCTACGGGGTCATTCTTGTTGATGGCAAAAAGGTCCATTTTGTAGATTTGGGCATCATAGATTTGCGCAAGGAGAAGGACCATTTTGCCAAACTGCAGCGCATCTTTACCGAGGTGGGACAGCTCTACGACCAGTACCGGCCGGACGATCTGGCCATAGAGGCGCCGTTCTACGGCAAGAACCCGCAGGTGATGCTCAAGCTGGGCCGGGCGCAGGGGGCCGCCATCGCCGCCGCCCTGCAGCGGAACATCCCCATCTTTGAATACGCTCCCAGAAAGGTCAAGATGGCCATAACGGGCAAGGGCGCCGCCAGCAAAGAGCAGGTCAAGGCCATTTTGGAGCGCACTATGGATGTTAAATTGGATATAAAATATCTGGACGCCAGCGACGCCATCGCTATCGCGATGTGCCACTTCTACCAGCTCACAAACCCTATGGCGGACAAGCAGGCCTCCACAAACTGGAAAAAATTCATAGAAGCCCACGCAGACCGCGTGGTGAAAAGTTAATCTTCTTCTTCCTGAACGTTTCTGAGGATGTCGCGGCCTTCGCTGTAGCTGCGCCATTTGGCCAGCAGCGCAGTGAAGTCGGCGGGAATTTCGCTGTCGAAGAATATCTCCTTATGGGTGCCGGGGTGGGTGAAACCCAGAGTCTTGGCGTGCAGCGCCTGGCGGGGCATAATGGCAAAGCAGTTGTCTATGAACTGTTTGTACTTGGCGTAGAGGGGGCCCTTTAGCACCCGGTCGCCGCCGTAGCGGTCGTCGTTGAACAGCGGGTGGCCTATATAATTCATATGGACGCGGATCTGGTGGGTGCGGCCGGTCTCCAGGTTGCATTCCACCAGGGTGGTGTAGCCGAAACGCTCCAGCACGCGGTAATGCGTGATGGCGGTCTTGCCCTGGCTGCCGTCTTCGAACACCTTGAACCGCATCCGGTCGTTGGGGTCGCGGCCTATGTTTCCTTCAATCGTGCCCGAATCCTCCGAAATGTTGCCCCAGACCAGCGCCCAGTAGGTGCGCTTTATGGTGTGGTCAAAGAATTGGCCAGCCAGCCGCATCTGGGAGATTTCGTTCTTGGCCACCACCAGCAGTCCGGAGGTGTCCTTGTCGATGCGGTGCACCAGCACCCCCATACGCTCGTCTGCTGCATCGGCGTCCTGGCTGATGCCGAGATGGAAGGCCAGTGCGTTTATGAGAGTCCCGGAAAAGTGGCCGAAACCGGGGTGCACAACCATCCCGGCGGGCTTGTTAACAATAAGCAGGTCGTCGTCTTCGTATACAATATCCAGGGGAATCGGCTCGGGATGCACTTCGAAGCCGCGCCGCTGGTAGGGGAGCATTATGGTGATGAGGTCGGCGGGCTTCACCTTATAGTTGGCCTTGACCGGCTTGCTGTTCACCCGCACGTACTGCGCCTCCAGCGCCAGCTGCACGCGGTGGCGCGAGGTCTGCTCCATCTTGCTCACAATAAAGCGGTCTATGCGCAACGGTGCCTGCCCTTTGTCTACCACAAAGCGGTAGTGCTCGAACATTTGTTCGTCACCTTCTGCCTGTTCCAGTTCTTCGTCCAGAATATCTTCTTCCCTGAGAGCCTCTTCCGCCATTTACTTGGTTTTTTCGGGGTCGACGGTGAGATAGATGTCCACGCTGCGGCCCATCCCCACGTGTGCGGGGGCGGCCGGGGACTGGCTGTAGACAACTGCGTGGAGGCTGTCGGCGTAGTTCTTGACGCTGTCGTCGTAGCGCACCTTGCCCACGTTGAGGGAATTCTCAATTAAGTTTGCCGAGGCCACGGAATAGGTGAAACCCTTCACATTGGGCACGTCGGTGGTGTTGTCTTCGCTGTTCAGGCCCAGCACGAGGTCAATCTTGCTTTCGGTTTCCACCTTGCGGCCGCTGCCTATATCCTTGCCCTTGTACTGCTGGCGCAGCACATTGTTGGTGGCGATGTCGCTAACGTAGGTCAGTTTGCCTACGTTGAGGCCGTTGGCGGCAAGCTCCGCCTGAGCCTGGCGCAGCGAATAACCTATCACGGATGGCACGGTGACCATACGCGGCACGGTGGAGTTGATGGTTATAAATATGCGGCGGTTCTTCTTGACGCGGCTGCCGGCCACCGGATTCTGCGAGAACACCACGCCCAGCGGCAGGTGCCGCACAAACACAGAATCGGCAATTTCTGTGCGCAGATGGAGGTTCTTGGCCACTCGGTTCACGGTTTTCATATCGAGCGCGGTGAAATCGGGCACCGTGAGTTCGCGGTTGTGACGGGTGAATATTGTGAGAGCCAGCTGCAACACAAGTATCATTGCAACCAGAAACCCTATGCCCCACAAGAAATTGCGCAGCAAAGGTTTATCTTTGAGTCCATTTTTAGCCATAACAAAGCAAAGATAGTAAAAAATGATATAAAAAAAGAGACCCTGTTGGGGCCTCTCCTTGCTTGCCGTTATTCTTTATTAGAAACGGTCCTCGCTGGAAACGGTGAGTTTCTTGCGACCGTGACGACGGCGAGCTGCAAGCACGCGGCGGCCGTTGGGAGTGGACATACGCTCACGGAAGCCGTGTTTGTTGCGACGCTTGCGGATAGAGGGCTGAAATGTGCGTTTCATATCGTATAATTTTTATTATTTCAAATTTTGGGACTGCAAAAGTAAATAGTCTTGAGCAAATTACCAAAAATTATTTCGAGATGAACACAACTTTTTTTGTTTCGAACCATTCTTCTTTGAAAAACAGGCTTATATCGCTGACCATCACCTTCTTCGGGTCCAGCAGCCGGCGCTGCCTGCACACCGCTATTTCCGCATCTACGTCGCCCCCCTTTAGATAGATGACCCCTTTGCCAAATTTGCCGCGGACCCACGGCAGGAAATTGTCCAGCGATGTAACCGCGCGCGACACGACCCAGTCGAACGGACCCTCGAGCGCCTCCGCACGGCTGTTCACGCAGGTGACGTTGTCCAACTGCAGCGCCCCGGCCACCGCACTTGCCACCTTAATCTTTTTGCCGACCGAGTCGCACAGGGTGAACTTTGCCTCCGGGTAGAAGATGGCCAGCGGGATGCCGGGAAAGCCTCCCCCGGTGCCTACGTCAAGGATGGTCTGGCCCGGAGCCGAGAGCACTCCGTCGAACGCGGCCGCAACGGCCAGGGAGTGGAGCACGTGGTGTTCGTAGAAACTCTCCATATCCTTTCTGGATATGACGTTTATCTTGGAATTCCAATCTTCGTATAGCGCCCGCAGGGCGGCAAACCGCTCCTTCTGCAGGTCGGTCAGCGCTGGGAAATATTTGAGTATCTGTTCCATCTAGTGGGCCTCCAGCCAGTTTTTGCCGGCGTTGCAATCTACAATCACCGGGACTGCGAGGCGGCAGACGTTCTGCATCTGGTCCACCACCATCGCCATAAGGCGTTCCCGCTCGTCTTCGTACACATCGAACAACAGCTCGTCGTGAATCTGCAGCACCATACGGCTGCGGTAGCCGCCCTCCTTGAGCTTGCTGTGGACGTTAATCATTGCCAGTTTAATTATGTCGGCGCTGCTCCCCTGTATGGGGGCGTTCACGGCGTTTCGCTCTGCCAGGCTGCGCACGGTGAAGTTCTTGGAGACTATGTCGGGCAGGTAGCGCCGCCGGCCGAAGATGGTCTCTACGTAGCCCTTTTCGCGGGCCTGCGCAATCACCTTGTCGATGTAGGCGCGGATGCCGGGGAAGGTGCGGTAGTAGTCGTCTATGAGCGCCTTGGCATCGCCGCGGGCAATGCCCAGCCGCTGCGCCAGGCCAAACGACGATATGCCGTACATTATGCCGAAGTTGGCCGTCTTGGCCTGCCGCCGCTGGTCCTTGGTGACCTCGGACACCGGCACACCGAATATCTTGGCGGCGGTGGCGGCGTGTATGTCGTCGCCAGTGGCAAAATCGGCCACCAGCGAGGGGTCGCCGGAGAGGTGCGCCATTATCCTGAGTTCGATTTGCGAATAGTCCGCCGCCACAATCCAGTCGGCGCCGGGCACAAAGGCGCGGCGTATCTCCTGGCCCAGTGAGGTGCGCACCGGAATATTCTGCAGGTTGGGCTTGATGCTGGAGAGGCGGCCGGTGGCGGTGAGCGCCTGGGTGAAGGTGGTGTGCACGCGGCCGTCGGCGGGGTCGATGTAGCCCGGCAGCGGCGCTATGTAGGTGGACATCAGTTTCTTGAGGCCGCGGTATTCCAGAATCTTCCCTATCACCGGGTGGCGGTCGGCCAGCGCCTGGAGCGTCTCCTCGTCGGTGGTGTAGGCGCCGGTACGGCTCTTCTTGACCTTCGGGTCCAGCTTGAGCTTTTCAAAAAGCAGCACGCCTATTTGCTTTGGCGAAGATACATTGAGGGCGGGGTCGCCGGCTATGTCGCGTATCTCCCTCTCCAGCCGGGCTATGTCCCCCTCCAGAGAGGCGCCGAAGGCCGCCAGCTGGGCGGTGTCTATCTTGACTCCTTCCGACTCAATATCGTACAGGACGCCTATGAGCGGCATCTCTATCTTTTCGTAGAGGCTCCAGAGGTTCTTTTCGCGGAGATCCTTTTCGATGACCGGGGCCAGCATCCCGGCCGCCACGCAGCTGCGGCAGGCGGTTTCGGTTTCGCGGGCGTCGGCCTGGCCAGTGGCCATAGAAAAGAGGTCGAACTGCACCGGCGCGGCATCTTCTTCTGTTTTAGCCTCGCCCTCCAGCTCCAGCTGCAGGTAGCTGCGCAGCAGGTATTCGGTCTTGTGATTGACTTCCGGGTTCAGCAGATAGTGCATTATTTCGATGTCCATCAATGGGCCCGCAAATCCGGCGCCCAGACGATGCATCGAATCTTTGAGGCCGTGGCCGGCTTTGGCAATGGCGGCGTCTTGCAGCAACTCGCGGGCTGCGGCGTCGCTCTTGTCGAACTGGGCGTAGCTGCCGCCGGCCGCCAGGATTATCTTTTCTCCGACGCTCACAGCCACGCTCTGCGCCTTGCGGGCTGCGGCAATCACTGCAGCGGGGGAGGCTTCGCTGCACTGCAGGTGCCTTGTCTGTGCCACTGAGCAGGCGCTGCCTTCTCCTTCCGGCAGCATCTTAATAAGGCTCGGGAATTCGTATTTATCGAAGAGTTCGCGCACCGCGGCGCTGCAGCGGGCGGTGAGGCGCAGGTCGTCCAGGGCCACCCCTATATCGATATCGTCCTTAATGGTGACCAGGAACTTGCTCATTTCTATATGGTCACGCGCCGCTTCGAAGTTCTCGCGCAGCTTGGGTGTGAGTTCGTCCAGATGGGCGTATATGTTCTCTACGCTGCCGTAGGTGCCGATAAGCTTTTTGGCGCCGACTTCGCCCACGCCAGCCACGCCCGGGACGTTGTCGGAGGCGTCGCCCCAGATAGTGAGGATGTCAATCACCTGACGTGAACTGCTGATGCCGTAGTTGGCGCAGATGGCCGCCTCGTCCAGGATTATGTCGTCGTCGCCCGCCTTGCCCGGCTTGAACTGGAAGATGTTGCCCGTCACAGCCTGGCCAAAGTCTTTGTCAGGGGTCACCATATACACCTGCATATTGCTGCCGGCAAAATGCTTGGCGGCGCTGCATATAACGTCGTCCGCCTCGAACCCGGGGCGCATCAGCACGGGGATTTCCATTGCCTTGAGCAGCTCGCATAGGGGTTCCAGCGCCTGGTGTACCAGCTCCGGCGCCTCGCTGCGGTTGGCCTTGTAGGGTGGGTAGGCCTCGTGGCGGAAGGTGGCCGCGTGGGGGTCGAACGCCACCGCAAGGTGGGTGGGCTGCTGCTTGGAGATAATCTCCAGCAAATATTTTGTGAAACCGTACAGGATGGAGGTGTCAACCCCTTTGGAGTTGACCATAGGGCGCCTCATAAAGGCGTAGTACATCCTGAAGATCAGCGAATGTCCGTCAATTAAGAATAGCTTGTCCATCCTTGCAAAGTTAGCGATTATTATCTTATCTTTGCGCTTCCGCAAAAGACAGATTACAAACAATAAATTTACAAAATATGCGTAGAAAAATAGTAGCCGGCAACTGGAAAATGAATACCACCGTTGCCGAAGGTGTGGCTCTGGCAAGCGAGCTGGCCGCAAATTTCAATCAAGTTCCCGCTGACGTCAATCTGGTAGTGGCACCGCCGTTCGTACATCTTACAAGCGTTGCCGAGGCCATAAAGGGCACCAAGATAGCCCTCTCCGCACAGAACTGCGCAGACAAGGCAAAGGGTGCGTATACCGGTGAGGTGGCTGCGGGTATGCTCGCAGGCATCGGCTGCCAGTTTGTTATTCTCGGCCACTCCGAGCGCCGTCAGTACTACGGCGAGACCTCCGCAACCCTGGTGGAGAAAATAGCTCTCGCACTCGAGAACGGTCTGCAGCCCATCTACTGCGTAGGTGAAATGAAAGACGAGCGCCTTGCAGGCAAGCATTTCGATGTTGTAAAGGCACAGATAGAAGAGGTTCTCTTTGGCCTCACTGCAGAGCAGATGGGTCACATTGTGATTGCATACGAGCCCGTTTGGGCCATCGGTACCGGCCTTACCGCCAGCAACGAACAGGCACAGGAAATTCACGCATTCATCCGCAAACTCCTTGCTGACAAGTTCGGCGCAAAGGTGGCTGAAGATTGCACCATTCTCTATGGCGGCAGCTGCAAGCCTTCCAACGCCAAGGAACTGTTCGCACAGCCCGACATCGACGGCGGCCTTATCGGCGGCGCTTCCCTCAAGGCAGAGGACTTCCTCGCCATCGCGCAGTCCTATTAAACTGGGGCGCTGCCCCAAACCCCGCCGCTCCGCGCTGGCTATTCTGCTAATCGGCCCGCACGCGCTACGCTATCGCCTGATGGCGATTGTTAAGTTGAATGGAGAATAAATGCTTGTGGGCTAGCGAATTATTAAAAGTTACCCCCTCTGTGCAAGAGAGGGTGACTTTTTTATATAGAGTTGTGTGTCAGTTGTTTACCCTCCACGGGGTTAGATTAGCGACTTCCAGTCGCCGGAGTAGTAGGCGCGGGTCAGTCGTTGCAACGCCTCGGTGTCGCCGGCGGCGATGTAGCGCTGCTCCAGATCTTTGTAAACGTAGAACTGGAACCACCAGCCGTCGTGATATTTCTTGCGGGCGCTGCCGCCGGTCAAAAGCTTGGAATACCAGTAGGTCTCCACTCCCAGCACGCGGGCCACTTTGCGGGCGTCCTGCGCGCGGGCCCACATTCCGCCCGACACGCGCTTGAACAGGCGGGTGTAGTCTTTGTATTTCATTTTGGAGACGTCCAGCACGGAGCAGGTGTCGTCCAGCCCGAGTTCCAGCAGCGATACGGTAATCTCGTATTCGTGGTCGCCGTTGAGGTCATATTTTATGCAATCTAAAAAGCCGTTGCCGTTCTCGTCCGTGTATTCCACGGTGGCGCAGTTGCCAGGGGCGGTGTTCTGCCAGGTGCGGTTGAAGCCCTGGTAGTACTGGGTGTTCTGGTCTATGCGCCACACGCCCCGCTCCGCTCCGTATAGGTGCACGCGCCCGTCAAACCGGCCTATGTATATGTCGCCGCCGCCGGAGAAATCCATATCCCACTCGCCGCGGTCGCCCGTGACGTCAGCCTGCGGGTTGTTGTCAAGCCCGCCCTGGCCCGCGCCCATCTTAAAGGCGTCCATATTGTCGTAAAGTTCTACACGCTCCCAGCGGCCGCAGTCGTCATCTTCGTCCCATACAAAGAATGCACGGGCCCAGTTGCCGGAAAAGCCCACCTTGAAGGCCTGGTTGCGGTCCGGGTAAATGAGTTCCGTGAGCAGTCGGTAGCGTGGGTCCGGGAAGAATTTGTCTGCCTCCGGCAGGCCGCGCATACCCCGCAGCGGATGGACGCAGTCGCTGTAGTTAACCGCTTTGTCGCCGCGATAGCACAGCGTCATATCAAAGTCAAAATCGTTGCCCGGGGCGTTGTCGTTGTCCATATCTATGCCCATCGAGAACCAGTGCATCCAACCCTGGTGCTGCCAGAGGTCGTAGCCGGCCGCCTGTGCCGATTCCTTGGGGAAGGAGCCGTCGCAGAAGCGCACCGCCATCTCGCTGAGGCCGTCGCCGTCGTAGTCGTAGAAAATGAATGGGTTCTCCCACTGGTAGCGGAGGTCTTCCATCACGTCGGGCTTGCGGTGGGTCTTGAGGAAGGTGGAATTGCCGCTGTAGTCGGTGTAGAAGTCGCTTATGCCGTTCTTCTCCCAGCACCAAAGCTCCATCGCATTCCAGTCGATATAGTTGAAGACGCCGTCGCCGTCGTCGTCAAACACATACATAAAGTTAATCCAGCCGTCCTTGCCGCAGTGTGGGTAGTCTATCACCAACTGAACGTCCGCCACGCCGTTGCCGGTCTGGTCTGCGTGTTTAACAATAAGGTCGTAGATGCCGTCCTTGTCGCGGTCCACCAGCAGGCAGTCGTTCACAACGTCGCCCTCAATGTCGCCCGCCTTCATATTGCCGTCCTCGTCCAGCCACAGGATGGGGATGTCGCCGCGGATGTAGCTCTTTACGGCGTCCTGCCGTCCGTCGTTGTTGAGGTCCAGGAATTCGGGCCGTTCGCCCACCGGCACGCGCAGCGGCATAATGCGGGTGTTGATGTTCCAATATGGCTGCGCCGCCATCTGCAGGCAGGCAATCAGCAATGCAAGCGAAAGTGTGATATGCTTCATAACTATATTATAATCCTGTGTAAGACGATGGGGTTATGGCGCGCAGCTCGGCCTTCACGGCTTCGCTTACCTCCAGAGTATCAATGAATTGTGCGATGGTTTCGCGGCTGATTCCGGCACCGGTGCGGGTGAGCGCCTTTAGCGTTTCATACGGGTTGGGATAGCCCTCGCGGCGCAGTATGGTCTGGATAGCCTCCGCCACCACAGCCCAGTTGTTTTCGAGGTCGGCGGCCAGTTTGGCCTCGTTAAGAATGAGTTTGCCCAGACCCTTCTTAAGGGATGCCAGTGCAATCACGCTGTGCGCCACGGGAACACCCACGTTGCGAAGCACCGTGGAGTCGGTCAAATCGCGCTGCAGGCGGCTTATGGGGAGCTTTTCGGCAAGATGACGGAAGACGGCGTTGGCCACGCCCAGGTTGCCTTCGGCATTTTCAAAATCGATTGGATTGACCTTGTGCGGCATAGCAGACGAGCCGACCTCGCCGGCAACCACCTTCTGGCGGAAATACTCCATAGATATATATTGCCATATGTCGCGGCACATATCCATCAATATGGTGTTGATGCGGGCCAGGCAGTCGAAAATGGCCGCCAGGTTGTCGTAATGCTCTATCTGGGTGGTGGGCCAGGAGCGCTTCAGTCCCAAAGTTCCCTCTACAAAGCAGTCGCCGAAGGCCTTCCAGTCTATGTCGGGGTAGGCCACGTGGTGGGCGTTCATATTGCCGGTGGCACCGCCGAACTTTGCGGGGTAGGGGCATTCGGCCAGCTGCCGCATCTGCTCTTCCAGACGGGCGGCGAACACGCCGAACTCCTTGCCCAGGCGGGTGGGGGAAGCGGGCTGGCCGTGGGTGCGGGCCAGCATCGGCACATCCTTCCATTCCTGGGCAAAGCCTTTTACGGTGGCCAGAACATCCTCAAGCATAGGGAGATAGACCTCCCGGATGCCGTCCTTGAGCGAGAGCGGCACGCTGGTGTTGTTGATGTCCTGCGAAGTGAGGCCAAAGTGGACGAATTCGCCAAAGCGGGGCATTATGTTGAGTTCCGCAAAGCGCTGCTTTATAAAATATTCCACCGCCTTTACGTCGTGATTGGTGACTTTCTCAATATCTTTTACAGCCTTGGCGTCTTCCGGGGCGAAATCCTGGTAAATTTTGCGCAGCGCGTCGAAACGGGACGCATCGAAACCGGCCAGCTGCGGCAGGGGAATCTTGCAGAGCGCAATGAAATATTCAATTTCTACTTTGACGCGGTAGCGGATAAGTGCAAATTCAGAGAAATAGCCTCCCAGAGCCTCTGTCTTGGAGTGATAGCGGCCGTCAACGGGAGAAACGGCGGTAAGCGGAGATAACATATTTTTAAAATTATGTCGTAACTGAACGCCAAAGTTACTAATTTTGGCAATATGAGAAAACTAGTCTCGATTTTGGTGTTTTTTGCCGGGCTGTACGCGGCCCTGCTGCCGGCCCGGGCGCAGGAGCCGACGTCTTCCGGTTCCCGCTCTCCGATGCTCTCCATTTTCAAGGAGAACTATGTCACGGCCGGCATCCCGCTTAACGCCCGGCCCGATTGGGACACCAACGATATGACTTTCCAGATAAGCATCCGCTACAATGCAATGCAGAACATTGCGGGCAAGGATTGGAACCTCTTCCTGGGTTACACACAGCTTTCGGTATGGGATGTTTTCAAGCCATCGAACCCTTTCCGCAGCAATATTTATATGCCTGGCCTTTATGCCTACCACCCGTTCCGGCGCGATGCCTACGGCGTGGTTAACGACCTGCTGCTGAGCCTCGAACATCGCTCCAACGGCTATGACGGGGCAACTTCGCGCAGCATAGACTGCCTGGCGGCGACCTACACCCACACCTTCGCCGGCCGCTTCACCGCGCAGGTGACGGGCCGCTTCGGCATCGGCTCCATCTACAACGATTTTTCACTGGAGATGTTCAACCGCTATCAGGGCTACGTGAATCTGGGGTTCTGCTACCACACTCCGGACCGCCGGTTTATGGCCACCGCGTCCGTTACGCCGCTGTTTGCGGGGGATATCCCTGCCAACGTGCAGGCGGAGGTGGCGTACCGGCCCGACATTGGCATTGCCGGCGCCGCCGGCCGCGACTGGTTTTATATAGTCGCCCGCTATCATTATGGCTATGACGAAAATCAGCTGGATTGCGCCGTGCCGGACGTCTTTCTCAAACATATGGTGCGCTTTGGCCTGGCGGTGATGCCCGGCCGGCTCTCCCACAAACTTTGCTTTTAATTATTAACAATCGGTTATATGAGAAATCTCAAAATTATGGCAATTGCATCTTGTTTTTGTATGCTGGCTGCTTCCTGCGGCGATAAGGCGCAGCAGGGCGACTTTAAGTATTGTCTGGAGTCCTTCGCGGACCTGGAGGTGATACGCTATCAGATTCCCGGCTGGGAGAGCCTCTCGTTCCAGGACAAGGAGTATGCATACTATCTGGCTGAGGCGGCAAAATATGGCCGCGACATTATTTGGGCGCAGAATTTCGAGTGCGGCCTGCCAATTCGCAAGGCGCTTGAAACCATCATAAAAAACTATCCGGGAGAGCGCAGCGGGCAGCAGTGGGAGCAGTTCCTCTCCTATGCCAAGCGGGTGTTCTTTTCCAACGGCATCCACCATCACTATGGCGAGCACAAGTTTTTCCCGGAGTGCGAGCGCAGCTATATGGAGTCGCTGTTCGCGGAGTGCGGCGTGGAGGACGGCGGCCTTATAGAGGTAATCTATAACCCCGACATAGCCCCCTGGCGCAAATATCAGGGCACTGACAAGGATATGATTGCGGCCTCCGCCAACCATCTTTACGAAGGCGTCACCCAGGCCGAGGCGGAGAAGTTCTATGCCGATATGGAAGATCCGTTTGACCCGCGCCCCATCTCTTACGGCCTCAACAGCCGGTTGATAAAGGATACCGACGGCAAGCTGGAGGAGCTGGTCTACAAGACCGACGGCTTGTACGGAGAGGCGCTCACCAAGATTTGCGAGAATTTGAACAAGGCTGCGGAAGTGGCCCCGAGCGACCGTCAGAAGCAGATTATTACCGATCTGGTGGATTATTTCACCACGGGCGACCTGCGCACCTGGGATAAATACAATATCGAGTGGGCGGAGGATACCGTCTCCAAGGTCGATTTTATAAACGGCTTCATTGAGGTGTACGGCGATCCGCTGGGCCTCAAGGGCAATTTTGAGGCGATGGTGAATTTCAAGGACGAGGAGGCGAGCCGCCGCACCGAAGTTATAAGCGCCGCCGCGCAGTGGTTCGAGGATAATTCCCCCATAGACCCGCGCTTCCGCAAGGCGGAGGTTAAGGGCGTTTCTGCCAAGGTAATAAACGCAGTGGTGATTGCGGGCGACACCTACCCGGCAACGGCCATCGGCATAAACCTGCCAAACGCCGATTGGATTCGCAAGGAGCACGGCAGCAAGTCGGTGACCATCGCCAACATTACCGAGGCGTACGACAAGGCCTCCCTGGAGAAGGAGAACAGCGTGCTGGGCG
Organism: Bacteroidales bacterium; assembly: GCA_017616475.1. GTDB lineage: Bacteria > Bacteroidota > Bacteroidia > Bacteroidales > UBA932 > Equibacterium. Next base: position 16,535 of record JAFZYD010000085.1, on the reverse strand, counting down.
AGTTTGCCTGGGACGATGCGGAGAAGGCGCGCGCCAAGAAATATGGCTACATCACCGACAATCTGCACACCGACCTGCACGAGTGCCTTGGACACGGTTCCGGCCAGCTGCTGGAGGGGACCAACCCGAACGCCCTAAAGGAGTACAGTTCCACTTTGGAGGAGGCGCGCGCCGACCTGTTCGCGCTTTATTATCTGGCCGACCCCAAGTTGGTGGAACTTGGCTTGCTTAACGACCCCGAGGCCTACAAGGCGGAGTACGACAGTTACATCCGCAACGGCATCTTCACGCAGTTCACACGCATCGAACTGGGCAAACAGAACACCGAGGCGCATATGCAGAACCGCAAACTCATTGCCGATTGGTGCTTCGAAAAGGGCGCCGCCGCCAATGTCATCGAGATGAAGAAGCGGGATGGCAAGACCTACTTCGTTATTAACGACTACGACGCCCTGCGCGAGCTCTTTGCAGAGCTGCTGGCGGAAATCCAGCGCATCAAGAGCGAGGGCGATTACACCGCCGGCCGCGAGCTGGTGGAGAAATATGCCGTTAACATCGACCCTTATCTGCACCGCGAAGTGCTGGAACGCTATGCAGCCCTGGACCTCAAGCCCTACCGCGGCTTTGTGAATCCCACCATAGTTCCGGTTGTAAAACGCGGCAAAACAGTCGATTACAAACTCGAATACTGCGACGACTTCCTCTCCCAGCAGCTCGAATACGGCGAAAAATACGCTACCCTGTAGCGTAGCCCTGTCGGCGCTCCGCTCCGGCGGCGATCTGTGGCACTTACCTGCCTAATTATCAGCACCTTACAGCATCTTGCTTGCGCATTTTTACACAAGCGACATTGCGTTATTGCTTGGTAATCAGCCGTGTAGGTGCCACGGCGCCGCTTAAGCTCCGCCCCGGCGTGGGCGGCATACTACAACCCTTGCAACGAGGTACACGTGGAACCCCCTACGTGTATTTCGCTGCACGGTTCCCCTCGAAATGCCAGTATCTCCTGCAACGAAATCCACCTGACGCCTCTCACGTGTATCTCGCTGCATTAGTAGTCCCACCGTTCCATCTCCTGGACCGTTAGAGCCGCTCCGCTCCGGCGCCGTGGCGGTTCCTACCAGCGGACCTGGCCGTTGCCGGTGACGATGTATTTGTAGGTGGTGAGTTCGGCGAGGCCCATCGGGCCGCGGGCGTGGAGTTTCTGGGTGCTGATGCCTATTTCGGCGCCGAGGCCGAACTGGGCTCCGTCGGTAAAGGCGGTGGAGACGTTCACATAGACGCAGGCGGCGTCCACCCTGGAGGTGAACTGCCGGGCAACTTCCTGGTCGCGGGTGATTATGCACTCGCTGTGGCCCGAGCCGTAGCGGGCTATGTGCTCAATTGCCTCCTCAACGCCGGACACAGTGCGGATGCTCATCTTATAGTCCAGCCATTCGCGGCCGTAATCGTCTGCAGAGGCCTTCTGCAGCAAGTCCGAAGGGTACTTGCCGGCCAGCGCGGCGAACGACTCCTCGTCGGCATAAATAATTACGTTGTTATCTGCCAGGCGCTTGCAAATTTCCGGCAGGTCGGCGAGGCGGTCGCGGGCAATCAGCAGGCAGTCCAGCGCGTTGCAGACGCTCACGCGGCGTGTCTTGGCATTGTAGACAATCTCCTTGCCCATAGAGGTGTTGCCGTCCGAATCGAAATAGGTGTGGCACACTCCCGCTCCAGTCTCAATAATGGGCACTGTAGCGTTCTGGCGCACGTAATTTATAAGTGACGCACTGCCGCGCGGGATTATTACGTCTATCAGGCCGTCCGCGGTGAGCATTTCGGAGCTCGATTCGCGGCCGGTGGGGAGCAGAGTGCAAACTTCGCGGGGGATGCCGTTGAGCACCAGCACGTCGCGGATAACATCCACTATTGCGCGGTTCGACGCGTCCGCCTCGTGGCCTCCCTTCAGGACAGCCACGTTACCGCTCTTGAAACAGAGGCCGAAGACGTCGGCGGTGACATTGGGCCGGGCCTCGTATATGACGCCCACCACGCCGAACGGCACGGACACCTTGTCTATCTGCATCCCGTTGGGCCGGGTGCGGCTCTCCAGAGTCCTGCCCAGCGGCGACGGCAAAGCGGCCACAGCGCGCATATCGGCGGTGATGCCGGCAATGCGTTCTGCAGTGAGCATCAGGCGGTCGTACTTGGGGTCCTCCTGGTCCATCCGGAACAGGTCCTCCTTGTTGGCGTTCAGGATATAACGGGTGTTGGCGTCGATGGCCTCGGCCACCTGCATCAGCACTTTGCTGGTGAGATGGTCGCTTAGCAACGACAGCGTCGCGGAAGCCTCCCTGGCCTGTTTAAGAATATCGGTAATCATATCTGTTCGATGTAAAGATAGTCATAATGAACGAATTCGCCCACATTCTGGCGCCCCGCGTTGCGGCGGGCGGTGGCGGCGTCGCAGTTGGCCCGACCCACAGCTATGCAGCGGCCGTCCGGGTCCAGGATGCGCACAATGTCGTCCTTTTCAAAATCGCCTTCCACGGCAGTTATGCCGACTGGCAGCAGCGATGCGGCGCCACCGGAAAGCAGGGCCGCCGCAGCCCCGGCGTTTACACTGACGCTGCCGCGGGCGAAGCCGCCGCTGTGCGCAATCCACTTCTTGACGCCCGAAATAGGCTTGTCGGCCGCCTTGAAAAGGGTGTACGGGGTGGAACTGTCCGCAGAGACCACAGCCTGCAGTATGCCGTCCCGCTTGCCGCACGCAATGGCCACCGGAATGCCCTCTGCCGCCAATTTGCGGGCTATGGCATATTTGGTGTGCATCCCGCCGCGGCCGGCGGCAGATTTGGTTTTCTGTATGAACTGCGCCGCGGAGTCGCTGCCGGGCTCAATCTCGCGCACCAGAGTGCTGCCGGCCTCGCCCGGAGCGCCGGTGAAAATCCCGTCCACGTTGGAGAGTATAATAAGCAGCCGGGCTTCCATCATTGTGGCCACAAGCCCCGCCAGTTCGTCGTTGTCGGTGAACATAAGCTCCGTGAGGGAGATGGTGTCGTTCTCGTTCACTATGGGGATGACGCCCTGCGAAAGCATCACCTCCATACAGTTTTTCTGGTTGAGGTAGTGGTGGCGGGTAGAGAAATTCTCCTTGGTGGTGAGCACCTGGCCGCAGCTGTAGCCGCGCTCTTTAAATAGCTGATAATAGGTGTGCATCAGGCGAACCTGGCCCACGGCGGAATAGAGCTGCCTCTGCGACACTGTGTCCAGGCGGCCGGCGGTGCCCAGGCAGTCCCGCCCGCTGGCCACTGCGCCGGAGGAGATTATTATTACCTCGCAGCCGCGACCGGCCAGGTCGCACACCTGGTCCACCAGCGCAGAAATGCGCGTGTGGTCCAGGCTCCCGTCCTCTCGGGTGAGCACATTGCTGCCTATTTTGACTGCTATCCGGTCCATCGGCTACTTACTTTGGCTGGCCTTGAGGCCCGCTATTACGGAGGCGGTAAAGCCCTCTTCTTCCATTTTATTGAGACCTTTTATGGTAATGCCGCCGGGGGTGGTGACCTTGTCTATGGCATCTTCCGGATGCTCTCCGCTGGAAAGCAGCAGGTCCGTGGCCCCCTTTACGGTGTTCAGCACAATCTCCCGGGCGTCGTCGGCTTTGAAGCCGAGCTCTATGCCCCCTTCCATTGCGGCGCGTATATAGCGCATTGCGTAGGCGATGCCACAGGAGGCCAGGGCAGTGCCGGCGCTCATTTTATCTTCCGGCACAAGCATCGCGCGGCCCAGCGCATCGAACATCTTTACTATGCGGTTGGTGCGCTCCGGAGTGGAGTTGCACTCCGACACGAAGGTCATACTGCTGCCCACTTCTATGGCGGTGTTGGGGATCACCCGGAAAAGGGTGGCGTCAGGGTCGTTTATGTAGCCTTTTAGCATATCGAAAGTGACGCCGGCGGCGATGCTCACCAGGTCTGTGCGGGCGGTGTCTACAAGGTCGCGGATCTCCGCCAGGGAAGACTCCACGCACCAAGGTTTAACCGCCAGCACAATGATATCGGCCCCGGCGGCCGCCTCGCGGCTGTCGCGGGTTACGGTGATGCCCTCTTTGAACTCTTTAAGACGGGCGAGCTTGCCGTCGTTATGGTCGCAGCATACGACCTCGGAGGGCTGCAGAACGCCCCCGGCAACCAGGCCGCGGGCAATTGCGCCGCCCATATTTCCGCATCCTATAAATGTCGCTTTCATACCGCAAAGTTATCTTTTTCTTGCTAAATTTGTGGCTATGATGAAAAAACTATTAGCCATATTGCTGCTGGCGGCCGCAATGCCTGCCGCAGCCAAAGTTGACGTCGCCTCCCTCAAAGTGAACCATTTGTCCGAGCCCTCCGGCATTACCGGGGCTCCGACCTTCAGTTGGATAGGGAGCAGCGACCGCTCAAGCGACAGCCAGAGCGCTTATGAAATAAAAGTTTACGATATAGACGGCCGGGCCGTGTGGAATACCGGTAAAGTGCTGTCGGACAATTCGATAGCTGTGCGTTATGATGGCGCTGCTCTAAAGCCCGCCACCCGCTATACCTGGCAGGTGCGCATTTGGGATTCGGCCGGACGCGCCAGCCGCTGGAGCGCCAAACAGACATTCGTGACTGGCCTGGACACTTGGAAGGCGCAGTGGATTGTGCCGGAAATGACGGAAGAAAGCCCACTGCTGCGCCGCGACTTCACCGTCAAGAAGCCGGTTAAGAGCGCCATTGCCTATTTCACCGCCCACGGCGTTTACGAGCCGTTTTTGAACGGCGCCAAGATAGGGGAGGCCTATATGGCCCCCGGCTACACCAGCTACGACCACCATTTGATGTATCAGACCTACGACATCACCGCCCAGCTGCGTCGCGGAGTAAACGTGGTGGGTGCCGAACTGGCCCGCGGCTGGTACCTGAGTATGATGGGCTGGACCGACCCCGCCCAGTACCGCAGCAATTTCCGGCAGAAGGAATGGGCGCTGCTCGCGCAGATTGTTATAACTTATAAAGACGGTACCCAGGAAGTTGTGGCTACCGACGCCGACTGGCGCACCTCCACCGGCGGCGTGCTGCACAGCGCCATTTACGACGGCGAGACCTTTGACGCCGCCAGGGAAAAGGCTCTCTGGTGCACTGCCGGCTTCGACGCAACCGGCTGGGCCGCGGTGAGCACCGCCGACTACGGCTACGACAACCTTGTGCCGCAGGACAACGAACAGGTCAAGACGGAGCAGACGGTGGCCGCCAAAGAGCTTTTAGTGACCCCTAAAGGGGAACTTGTGATAGACTTCGGCCAGAATCTGGTGGGCAGCGAGGTAATCGCTTTCACCGGCAAACCGGGCCAGAAAATTACCGTCTCCCACGCCGAGGTGCTGGACGAGAACGGCAATTTCTACACCATAAACCTGCGCAGCGCAAAGGCCCAGAGCAACTACATTTGCGATAGAACGCCGCGCCGGTTCACCACCCGCTTCACCTTCTACGGCTTCCGCTACATAAAGTTGGAGGGCATTGCCAAAGAAGAGATCAATCTGGATGATATTTCGGCGCAGGTGCGCTTCTCCGATATGGAACCGACCGGCAGTTTTGTCTGCTCCGACCCTCTTGTTAACCAGCTCCAGAGCAATATCCAATGGGGCCTCCGCGGCAACTTTGTGGATGTTCCCACCGATTGCCCGCAGCGCGACGAGCGCCTGGGCTGGACGGGCGACGCGGAGGTGTTTGCCCGCACCGCCACCTTCAACCGCGGCTCCTGCGCCTTCTATAGCAAGTGGCTCAAGGATGTGGCCTTTGACCAGCTGCCGGACGGTCAGGTCACCGACATAGTCCCTATGGTCCACGGCCTGGTGGGCGCCGGCCACGTAGGTTGGGCCGATGCCGCAACCATAATCCCCTGGACCATATATATGGCCTACGGCGATTCACAGGTGCTTGAAAATCAGTACGAAAGTATGAAGCGCTGGGTCGACTTTATGGCAGGCGCGGCAGGCGACAGTTATCTCTGGAACACCGGCTGGCACTACGGCGACTGGCTGGCCTTTGACGTGGACAACGACGTGGCTGGCAAGTCTTCCGTAACCTACGTGCCGGTCCTGCAGCAGTGCCATTTTGCCAACTCGGCGTCTATAGTTGCCAATGCGGCCGAAGTGCTGGGCAAGGCTGGCGATGCCGCATACTACAGCAATCTGGCCGCCAAGGCGCGCGAGGCCTTCTGCAAGACCTACGTCACGGCGGACGGTTTCCTGGTTTCCCACACCCAGACCGCCTATGTGGTGGCCCTGATCTACGATATGGTACCGGAAGATATGCGCCCGCTCCTGGCGGAGAAATTAAAGGAGCGGGTGGAGAGTTACGGCCACATCACCACCGGCTTTTTGGGCACTTCGCACATTTCCAACGCCCTGACCGCCTGCGGAATGGACGACGTGGCCTACAAACTGCTGCTGCACAAGGGCTATCCCGGCTGGCTCTACCCCGTGACTATGGGCGCCACCACAATCTGGGAGCGGTGGAACTCTATGATGCCCGACAGGACCATCCCCGACAACGGTATGAACTCCTTCAATCACTACTCCTACGGCGCCATCGGCGACTGGCTCTACCGCGAGGCGGCCGGCCTGAAGGAGGCGGCTCCCGGCTTCAAGAAAATATGCGTCAAACCCCATCCCGGCGGCGGATTCAACTTTATGAAGGCGGAGGAGATTACTCCCTTCGGCAAGGCCTCTTCTTACTGGACTCTTACGGGGAACATCTTTACTTTGGATGTGGAAATTCCGTTCAACACAACTGCAGAGATTTACGTTCCCACCGCAGGCGGCTACGAGCGTCACGAGGTGGGGAGCGGCAAGCATCATTTCTCAAGCGAAATATAGCGGAATCTCGATTTAGTTTGATATATTTGCACGATGCACAATAAGAGAATAGTTTGGTTCACGCTGGGCGGCTTCGTTCTGGGGTTCGCCTTGATGATATTCTTGAGCTCGTTCTACGTAAAGAGTTCTTCCAACGAAAGTTGCATGTCGTGCCACGTCCACACCGAAGCCGATTCGCTGTGGATGCTCTCTATGCACTACCGCAACGGCAGCGGCACTGTTACAGACTGCGCCGCCTGCCACCTGCCCGCCGGCACCCCGTCGGAGCGTTTTATGGCCAAGGCCAAAATGGGCACCAAGGACCTTTTCAGCTACATCTTCAAAGACAAGAGCAAGATTAACTGGGAGGCCAAGAAGGAGCTGGACTACGCCCGCAAGATTGTGTTCAATTCTTCTTGCGTGAAGTGCCATCAGGATCTCTTCCCGGATGGAATCAGCGACGAAGCGCTGATCAGTCACCTTTATTACGAAGACCACCAAAAGGACTATGACCTGCAGTGCATAAACTGCCACCTGGACGCCGGCCACTTCAACCCCAGCTACCAGCACGGCCACAGCCTTGCGGCAAACGACGAAACCCTGCCGGACATAGAGCCCTACACCGAGGCGGCGACAGTGACCGCTTTCGAGAACTTTACCGAGACTGTGCCGGGCACCGTCGCCGCCATAAATATGGTGGCCGTCCCCGGCGGCACCTTCGAGATGGGTTCTCCCGAGAAGGAGCCTTTCCGCAATGCGGACGAAGGGCCGGTGCGCAAGGTCACCGTCTCCGATTTCTTTATGGCGGAGGTTGAGGTCACCTGGACCCAGTACTGGTCTTTCTTTGCGGAAACCCAGTCTCCCGGGCGCACCCCGCCATCCAAGATTTACGCTAACAACACGCGCGAAGATATAGACGCGGTAAGCGGCCCCACGCCGCCCTACGGCGCCCCGGACCAAGGTTGGGGCAAGGGCGACCGCCCCGCCATTACAATGACCCACTACGGCGCGGAGACCTTCTGTCAGTGGCTCAGCCTCAAGACGGGCCGCAAGTATCGCCTCCCGACCGAGGCTGAGTGGGAGTACGCTGCCCGCGGCGGCACCTCCGGCCCCTATTATTTCGAGGGTAGTCCCAAGAAATTCACCGACGGCTTCCTGCACAGCGCCGACACCGCGGTAATTGCCAGCAACGTGGTATTTTCGCAAAACAGCCGCAACCGCACGGCCCTTCCCGAGGCAGTCCGCGCCAATCCGTTCGGCCTCAAGAATATGCTGGGCAACGTTATGGAGTATTGCTCCGATTGGTATGCAGAAGATGCCTACAGCCAGCTGGCGGACGGCGCTGTTGACCCCAAAGGCCCCGAAAGCGGCACAGAATATGTGGTGCGCGGCGGGTACTATCTTTCCGATGCGCCCGACGTGCGCTGCGCCGCCCGTGCCCACACCCGGCACGACGACTGGCTGCGCACCGACCCGCAGGTGCCCAAGAGCATCTGGTGGTATTCCGACATAAAGGGCATCGGCTTCCGCGTGGTTTGCGAAGTTCCTGAAGAAATAAAACAATAAATATAAACCGAATATGAGCAAGATTTCAAGACGAGAATTTTTTGGACGCGCAGCCCTGGTGGGCGGCGGCGCTCTGGTGGCTTCCACTCCGATACTCTCTTCCTGCGCCGGCAAGGGCGACAAGATGGTCCCCCTGCGCCAGCCGGGCGAATATTACATCCCTGTTCTGAACGATAAGGCAGACGACGGCCGTGAACTCAAGGCGGGCCTCATCGGCTGCGGCGGCCGCGGTACCGGCGCTGCTGCAAATATGCTTGAGGCGGCTGCGGGTGTCAAGTTCACAGCTTTCGGCGATGTGTTTGAAGACCGCATAGAGGAATCCATCGCCAACCTCACCGAGTGGGGCTACGACGTTTCCGGCGTCCAGAAATTCGTGGGCTTCGACGCCTACAAAAAGGTTATAGACAGCGGCGTGGACGTAGTTATCCTCACCACTCCTCCGTTGTTCCGTCCCTATCATTTCCAGTATGCTGTTTCCAAGGGCGTGCACGCGTTCCTGGAGAAACCGGTGGCTGTAGATGCCAAGGGCTGCCGCACCGTAATCGCCGCCGCCAAGCAGGCACAAGCCAAGAAGCTGGCGGTTGTTACCGGCACCCAGCGCCATCACCAACGCGCCTATGTAGAGGCTTTCAAACGCATCCAGGAAGGTATGATTGGCGATATTACCGGCGGTAACGTTTACTGGAATCAGGGTATGCTTTGGTTCCGCGAGCGCGAGAAGGGCTGGAGCGATATGGAGTGGGCAATCCGCGACTGGGTCAACTGGAAATGTATGTCCGGCGACCATATCGTAGAACAGCACGTGCACAACATCGACGTATTTATGTGGATGATGGGCGGTGCGCACCCCATCAAGGCGACCGGCTTCGGCAGCCGCCAGAGGCGCGTGACGGGCGACCAGTACGATAACTTCTCCATTGACTTTGAATTCGAGAACGGCGTACACCTGCACTCTATGTGCCGTCAGATTAACGGCTGTGCCAACAACGTGAGCGAGGTCGTTCGCGGTACCAAGGGCTGGTGGGCTTCCGACGGCATTATCCGTGACTATAAGGGCAATGTTCTCTGGCAGTACGATTTCAAAAACGACGAGGAAGCCAAATTCAAACAATACGACCCGTACGTTCTGGAGCACGTGGACCTCATCAACCACATACGTAAGGGCGAGATGCTGGATCAGGCCACCGAAACCGCAATGTCTTCGCTGGCAGGCGTAATGGGCCGCGAGGCTGCCTACACCGGCAAGACCATTGCATGGGACGAGATTATGGCTATGGATATGGACTTCCTCCCCGGCGAGCCCGACACTCTGACCCTCGGCAACCTCGAGGCAGTGCAGCACCCTGTAATTGCGGTCCCCGGCGACGGCACAATCGACTAATTGCTATGAACAGAAAGGACTTTTTCAAAACATCTATATTGGGCGCTGCGGCTGTGGCTGCGGCCCCCAGTCTGCTGGCGTCTTGCTGCGGCCCCAAGAAAGCCGGCACCGGCGCCAAGTTGAACGTCTGCCTGCAGAGCGGCAAGGCAATCGGCGAGAGCTATGCCGAGCAGTTGGACTACTGCGAGTCGCTGGGCGTGACCGGTTTCGAACCGGGCGGCCGCGAGCTGGTGTCCGATTTTGACAACCTTGCAAAGGCAATCGAAGGCCGCAATATTAAAATTGCCGCTATCTGCGCCGGTTTCGACGGCTTTATTCTGGCCGATGACCCTGCTCAGAAAGAAGCATTTGACACCTCTATGCGCCGCATAGTCGAGGCCGCCGGAGCCATCGGTTCCACCGGCGTCATTATGGTGCCTGCCTTCAGCCGTCAGGAGCCCTGCAAGCCAAACAACCAGGAGACTTACGACTATCTGTGCGAGCAACTTCACGAGCTGGGCGAGTTTGCCGTCAAATGCGGCACCACCGTCATACTCGAGCCGCTGAACCGCCGCGAGTGCTTCTACCTGCGTCTCGTGTCGGCCGCTGCAGCCATCTGCCGCGACTCCAAGAGCGAAGGTGTGAAGTGTATGGGAGATTTCTGGCATATGCAGGAGGAGACCAGCGACTACGCTGCGCTGATGTCCGCCCGTGACTATCTCCAGCACATACATATTGCAAGTAGAAAGAACCGCTGCAACCCCGGCGAGGACGGCGAGGCCGACAACTATGTAGACGGCTTCCGCGCCCTCAAGGAGATGGGCTACGACAAGTACATCAGCCTGGAATGCGGCAACATTGGCGATCCCGCCGTTGCCATCCCCGCTGCCGTTGAGCTCATAAAGAATCAGTGGGAACAAGCATAAAACGTTAATTATGAAGAAATTATTGCTTACGGCAGTGCTGCTTGCAGCCACTGCAGTTGCGTTTGCGCAACAAATGCCGCCGCTCCCCGTAGACGAGGCGGTACGTATCGGCCAGCTTGAGAACGGCCTCACATATTATATCCGTCACAACGAAGAGCCCAAGGGACAGGCTAACTTCTACATTGCACAGAAGGTCGGCTCCATCTTGGAAGAAGAAGACCAGCGCGGTCTGGCCCACTTCCTGGAGCATATGTGCTTCAACGGTACCGAGCACTTCCCCGGCAACAACATTATCAAATATTGCGAGTCCATCGGTGTCAAGTTCGGCGCCGATCTTAACGCCTACACATCTATAGACGAAACTGTCTATAATATTGACAATGTGCCGGTTGCAACCTTCCCCACGGCAATTGACTCCTGCCTGCTCATTCTGCACGACTGGGCCGGTGCGCTGCTGCTCGATGGCGACGACATCGACCACGAGAGAGGCGTTATTCACGAGGAGTGGCGCTCCAGCCAGGGCGCCCAGATGCGTATGTTGGACAAGATTCTCCCCGAGGTCTATCCCGGCAACAAGTACGCTTCCCGTATGCCCATCGGCATTATGTCGGTAGTGGACAATTTCCCCTACGACGCTCTGCGCGCCTACTACAAGAAGTGGTATCGTCCCGACCAGCAGGGCATCGTGGTTGTCGGTGACATCGACGTAGATGCAATCGAGGCCAAGATAAAGGATGTTTTCGGTCCCCTGCCCGCAGCCGGTCCCGACGCGGCCGAGCGCTACTACCTACCGATTGAGGGCAACAAAGAGCCCATCATAAGCATCGCCAAAGATAAGGAGCAGAGCATTGCAACTGCCTTTATCTTCAAGAAACACGATGCCGTGAAGCCGGAAGAGAAGCGCAACCTCAACTACTATCTTTACGATTATGCCCTCACCGCTGCCAATTATATGACGCATCAGCGTCTCAATGAGATGACCCAGAAGGCCGATCCCGACTTTATCAGGGCCATCATAGGCAACGATATATTCTTCATTTCAAAGACAGAGGAGGCTTATTCCGGCACCGTGATGTGCGACGAGAACAAGCTTCTGCGCGCCCTCACTTCGGTTTGGCGCGAAATGCTGCGCATAACCCGCAACGGTTTCACCGCCAGCGAATATGACCGCGCCCGCCAGGACATCCTTACCAATTTAGAGAACTCCTACAACCAAAGGGACAAAAAGGCCAGCGCCAGCTACTGCCGCGAATATGTGCGCCATTTTATAGACGGCGAGCCCATTATGGGCATCGAGAACGAATATACAATCGCACAACAGCTGCTTCCCAATATCCCTGTGGAGGCTGTAAATCAGGTGATTGCTTCTCTTATGCAGGAAGATAATCTGGTGGTGGTTTGTATGCTTCCGGACAAAGAGGGAGTGGTTTACCCCACCGAAGATGAAATAAAAGCCGCTATGGCCGCTGTTGAGGCCGAGAATATCGCTCCCTACGAAGATGAGGTTTCGGACCAGCCAATCCTGGCCAAGGAGCCCAAGAAGGGTAAAATCAAAAAGCAGGCTCCCGCCGAGTTCGGCTACACCAAGCTCACCCTTTCCAACGGCGCAACTGTATACTTCCGCCAGACCGATTTCAATGCGGACGAGGTGCTCTTCAGGGCCTTCAGCCTCGGCGGCAAGTCTCTATATCCGGACAACGAACTTGTTAACCTGGCTACCATAAACGAACTTATTGACGTGGCCGGCCTCGGCAACTTCTCCCAGACAGAGATAACCAAGGCTCTCAGCGGCAAAAAGGTAAGTCTCGCTCCTTCGGTAACTGAATATACAGAGGCGCTGCGCGGCAAGTCCACACCCAAGGATTTTGAGACTCTCCTGCAGCTCAACTACCTCTATTTCACTGCTTTGCGCAGCGACGACGAGGCTTTCCAGTCTTGGAAGACCAAGACCGCAGCAGCGCTTGCAAACCAGGAGGCGCAGCCTATGAGTGCTATCCAGGACAGCTTGAAGTATATCCACGTACGGCCCGAGCGCGGCTACCGCCTCAAATCGGCCGATTTGGACAAGGTCGATTACGCCCGCACAATGCAGATGGCTTCCGAGCGCTTTGCCAACGCCGCCGATTTCAACTTTGTTATTACCGGCGCCATCAGCCTGGAAGATGCAAAGCCGCTCATTGCCAAGTATATTGCATCGCTCCCCGCAAAGAAGAAAGTTCGCGAGAACTACGCGCTCAGCGGCAGCGAATACCATAAGGGTGAGGTAGTGCGCAAGTTCGACCGCCAGATGGGTACTCCCACTGCCGTCAGCTTCACTCTGAGTTCGGGCGATCTGGCATACAACCTCAAGAACGACCTTGCGTTTGACATTGCCTGCCAGACTCTCTCTATGGTGCTCCTGGAGGAGATCCGCGAGAAAGAGGGTGCAACCTATTCCATTCACGCATACGGAGAAACCACAGACATTCCCAACCAGAATGCCGTAATCCAGATTATATATCAGACAAATCCTGAGAAGGTTGATTATACCCAGAAGCGGGTTGCGGAGCTCGTTGCAGAATTTGTAAAGAACGGCCCCTCTGCAGAGAATCTGACCAAGGCTAAAGAATATCTGGCCAAGGAGTTCAAATCCAACCAGCGTGAGAACTCATTCTTCTCCGCACAGCTGGCAGACTATCTGCACTCCGGAGTGGATATGACCGCAAACTATCTCGAGACGCTTGACGCTATTACCATAGACGATGTCAAGGCTGTCCTCAAGTCCGTTCTGGACCAGGACAACTTTACATCGCTTGTAATGGTAGGTGTAGAGTAATCCGCGGGTAGTTAAAACTCCCTGCCCTGTTTGAGGTTTTCGACAAAATTGTCGATTCGCCTCATCTGGGCGGGGATTTTTATGTCCTGGGGGCAGTGGCTGGTGCACTCGCCGCAGCTGATGCATCGGCTGGCCTGGGCCAGTGCGGGCACGCTGCGGTCGTAGCCGACCAGGAAGGCGCGGCGCAGTTTGCGATATTCCTTGTCGCCGGACGACAGCGGCATCAGATCTTCCTTAACGCACTTGTTGTAGTGGGCGAACTCGCCGGGTATGTCTACGCCGTATTTGCAGGGCATACAGTAGTTGCAGCCGGTGCATTCTATAAGCGGGAATTCCACCATCTCTCTGGCTATCCGCTCCAGAAGCTCCAGCTCCTGTTCGCTGCATGGCTCAAAGTTGCTATAGGTAGCAATGTTGTCCTGCAGGTGCTCCATATAGGTCATACCGCTAAGCACGCTGAGTATCTTGGGCTGGCTGCCGGCAAAGCGGAACGCCCAGCGGGCTATGCTGTCGGTGGGCCGGCGCTCCAGCAGTTTCTTGGAGACTTTCTCCGGCACGTTAGCCAGGGCGCCGCCGCGCAGCGGCTCCATAACCGTCATCGGTATGTCGCGACCGGCGAGTTCCCCATAAAGATATGAAGAATTCACGTTGCGGCCGCTGGCGTGGTTCCAGTCCAGATAGTTGTGCTGGATTTGGGCAAAATCCCAGTTGTACTTTTCGTGGAGCGACACTACGTAGTCGAAGCACTCCTTGGTGCCGTGGAAACTCCAGCCCAGGTTGCGGATGCGGCCCGCCTCGCGCTCTTTGAGCAGGAACTCCAGCAGCCCGTTCTCCAGGAACCGCTGGTTGAACGACTCTATGCTGGCGCCCACTGCGTGAAGCAGGTAATAGTCTATGTAGTCGGTCTTGAGCTCCTTGAAAGAGTTGAGGTACATCTTCTTGGATGCGGCAAACGAGAAATCGCCCCACGCGTTGGACATTTTGGTGGCAATGAAATATTTGTCGCGCGGGTGGCGGGAGAGGCACTGCCCCATAATCCCCTCGCTCTTGCCGCCGGTATACACCGGGGCGGTGTCAAAATAGTTCACTCCGTGCTCAATCGCATAGTCTATAAGGCGCATCTGGGCGTCCATATCCACGGCTCCGTTGCGTGTGCCGTCTACGGTGGGCATACGCATACACCCATAGCCCAGCAGCGACACTCGGTCGCCCGTCCTGCTGGTGCGGTATTCCATTTTGCCGGCGCTCTGCGGGGCGTCCTGGGCGCGGAGGTCTATTCCGCCGGCGGTCATTGCGGCACCTGCGGTGGCCAGCGAAAGGCCCTTCAAAAAGTCTCTTCTGTTTATATTGCTCATAATGACTGTCGGTTAAATTATGTGATGGTTTTCGTGGCCTTCCACGCGTATGGCGCTTTGTGGCCGGGCGGGACAGAGGGCCTGACAGGCGCCGCAGCCTATGCATTTGGCGGTGTCCACGGCGGGCACACGGGCCTGGGCGCCGTCTGCGGTTTGGAAATCTACCATAGTTATGGCGCCGGCGGGGCAGTGGCGGCTGCAGCTGTGGCAGTGAACCCCTTCGGTGGCGGCCAGGCAAAGCTCCGGATGCCATACGGCGTGCCCAATCTGGATGGAACTTTTCTGCTCTTTGGTTATCTTGCTTATGGCGCCGGTGGGGCAAACCTCGCTGCAGGCGGTGCATTCCGGGCGGCAATATGTGTCGTTATAGCGAAGCTCAGGCTGCATAAAGCGGTCCGGACGGTCGCTGGGCACCAGCACATTATTAGGGCAGGCCTGCACGCAGAGCTGGCAGGCGATGCAGTGTTTGTGCATATTCAGGTGGCTGCCGCTGCCCGGCGGGGTGATGTACGATTCGGGGGCGGGATTGTCCCGGAAGGTGACCCGGCCGCCGGCCGTTTTGCGCAGTCCGCGCTTAACCTTGGCCTCCGCGGCGGTCACCGCCAGCAGCCCGGCGGCGGTTAGGAACGCCCTGCGCCCGGTGTCGGCTTTGGGCGCGGCTTCTGAGGCTTTGGGGGCGCTTGTTTCCGCGGTTGCTGTTGCTGCCTTGGCCTTCTTTACGCCGAACCGTACGGGCTTATAATGGATGGCGTCGTGCGTGCATATGGATATGCAGTCCATACAGGCCACGCAGCGGCTGCGGTCTATCTCGTGGTTCTTGGAGTCGATGCAGGCAGCCTTGCAGCCGCGCTCGCACAAGGTGCATTTGGTGCACTTTTCGGTGTCTATAACCGGTTTGAACAGGGAGTATTTGGCCAGGAAGCCAAGCACCGTGCCCACCGGGCAGATTGTGCTGCAATAGGTGCGGCCGTTACGCCACGCCAGAATTGCCAGCGCCACTAGCGTAACCCCCGCCACAATCACCACCGACAGCGCTTTGCCCCAGACTTCGGTGGGGTAGAAGGCATAGCTGCCAGCCCGCTCCGCTATCGCCGCGAACAGGTTGTTGACCAGCGCGTATATTGGTGCAAAGAAGCTGGAGGCGATGCGGCCGTAGGCGCTGTATGGCGCCAGCAGCGCAGTGATTGCGCTGATGCCCAGGGCGACGGCAATCACCATAACAACCAGCATCACCACCCGCAGCGCCGTTTTGGGCTTGGAGTAGCTGTATTTGAAGCGGTTTTTCTTTTTGCCGCGCTTTCCTGCCCACGCGATAATGTCCTGCATTATGCCCAGCGGGCATATTATAGAGCAATATATGCGGCCGAAAATGAGGGTGAGCAGCACCAGGGCCACAATCACCACTACGTTTGCAGATAGTATTGCCGGCAGCAGCTGGATCTTGGCCAGCCAGCCCAGAAAGGCGTGCGTGGCGCCGGTGAAATCTAAAAAAAGCAGCGTTATTGCCGTGAAGGTTAACGCTGCCAGTATAATTCTGATAGTCCTTAACATAAGAACAAATTTACTAAAAAATTTCCATCGAAAAACCACCGATAATCCAGATTCCCGGCTGGGGAATGTCGCCAAAGTCGTACCAGGGGCGGTTTAGAATGTT
>JAFZYD010000084.1 GCA_017616475.1 Bacteroidales bacterium | reverse complement strand
ATTGCCGAATCTGTGCTTAGCGAAATAGTCAATGGGAAACGCAGCATTTCTATCAATACAGCAATTGCTTTGGAAAAGGCCATTGAGATACCCGCAGATTATTGGGTGAATCTTCAATCCCAATACGATCTGGATTCATCCGTAATAGCCTTACGGGACACCCAAAAAGCGACTGCAACACTTACCATTCCAGCTCGGGATCGACGCCTGCTACAGGAAATTGCCCATAAGTTCGGTTGGGCGTGCGTCTTTTAGCATATTACTTTCTAACTCACGATACCGGGTTCCGCTTAATTGACGGGGCATAAAATGTGCAGTTATAGCACAAAAAGCACCGTTATGAGCAAACTGTTCACTATCTTAGCGTTAGTTTTGGTTATGGGAACAAACACGCATCGCATCTCTTCTGTCGAAACCCGCGGCAGCTGGATTTATTTCTACGACGAAACGGGCCACAAATATAAGACACTCTCCGCCTCCAGCGTGGGAGAAGTGCAAGGCTACAGCTCCACCTTTATGGTAAGCAGAAACGGCAGCTGGGTCTATCTGTATGATTCGGAGGGGCGCAAATACCACACTATGAGCGCCAGCTCCACAGGCGACGTGATAGGCGTCGCGGGCGACACCTTCACCACCCGCAACGGAAGCTGGATATACACCTGGGACCGCAACGGCAAAAAAATCAACACCAGGTCGGCACGATAAACAAGTAACCTATGACCGACTTTGCCGCGATAGATTTCGAGACTGCGAACGAGTGCCCTTCAAGCGTGTGCAGTGTGGGGATCGTGGTGGTGCGCGGCGGCGAAATCACCGACACATTCTACAGCCTGATACATCCAGAACCGGAGTACTACAAGTGGTTTTGCCAGCAGGTTCACGGACTCTGCCCGGAAGACACGGAGGATGCACCGGTGTTCCCTTTCGTCTGGGAAAAGATTGAGCCGCTGATAGAGGGGCTGCCGCTGGTGGCGCACAACGCCCGGTTCGACGAAGGATGCCTCAAGTCGGTTTTCCGTGTATATCGGATGGATTACCCGGATTACGTATTCTACGATACGCTGGCCGCATCCCGCAGGCATTTCGGCCAGTGTCTTCCCAATCACCAGCTCCATACGGTGGCAGAAGCCTGCGGCTTCGATCTCAAGCATCATCACCACGCCCTGGCCGATGCCGAGGCCTGCGCTCACATCGCCCTGCAAATACTATAGTATTGTCCACAAGATGAGTGTTTCGACTTTCAGAGTCATCTTGTGGCACTCTTTTTCGCAAAAACCGGCCAAACAATGCCACAAGATGGCAAAATGGGCTCCAGTAATCATCTTGTGTCCGTCTCCCGCGAGCACAGTTTTCTGCTCTTGATGTTTTTTGCTATCTTTGCAAATCAATACTTCACATTTGCGATGGAGAACAGAGAAGCTGCAAGATATGCCGCACGCGGGGTATCGTCGTCTAAGAGCGAGGTCCACAAAGCTATAGCGAATATGGACAAGGGGCTGTTCCCTACGGCCTTTTGCAAGATTGTCCCCGATTTCGAGGGGGATGACACCTGCCTGGTGATGCACGCGGACGGCGCCGGCACCAAGAGCAGCCTGGCCTATATGTACTGGCGCGAGACGGGCGATATGACCGTCTGGCGCGGCATTGCCCAGGACGCAATTGTTATGAATACGGACGATTTGCTGTGCGTGGGCATCACGGACGGCATACTGCTCTCCTCCACCATAGGCCGCAACAAACTGCGCGTGCCGGGCGAAGTTATTGCGGAGGTTATTGCCGGTTCGCAGGCTTTCGTTGAGAAGATGCGCGCCTACGGCATCGACATAACTCTGACAGGCGGCGAAACGGCCGATGTGGGCGATTTGGTGCGTACAATTATTGTGGACAGCACTGTGTGCGCCCGCGCCCGTCGCAGCGATATTATTGACAACAGCCGCATCGCGGCCGGCGACGTTATTGTGGGCCTGGCCTCCTTCGGGCAGGCAAAATATGAGGACGAATACAACGGCGGGATGGGGTCCAACGGCCTTACCAGCGCCCGCCACGATGTCTTTGCCAAATATCTGGCAGGGAAATATCCCGAAAGCTACGAGAGCGGCATTGACACCCAATATATTTATTCCGGCAGCAAGCGCCTCACCGATGTTGAACCAGAAACCGGCCTGACCTACGGCAAACTGGTGCTCTCCCCCACCCGCACCTACGCCCCGGTAATAAAGGCGATGCTGGAGGAGAGCCGCGGCGACATACACGGTATGATTCACTGCACCGGCGGCGCCCAGACCAAGGTGCTGGGCTTCATAGGCAACCTGCGCGTGGTAAAGGACAATTTGTTCCCCACCCCTCCGCTGTTCAGAACCATCCAGGAAGAGAGCGAAACTCCGTGGAGCGAGATGTACAAGGTGTTCAATATGGGCCACCGGATGGAGATTTACACCAGCGAAGCCTCCGCAGAGCAACTTATCGCCATAAGCCGCAGCTTTGGCGTGGACGCCCGCATAATTGGCCGGGTAGAGGCGGCGCAGCAACCGCAAGTTCAACTTGAGACCCCCTACGGCTCATTCAAATATGTAAAATGATGCGAAAAATCTTCATAATTATCCTGGCGTTTTCGTGGCTCAAAGGGTGCTACAATGCCCCCGTGCAGGAGGTCAACCTGGACCCGCTGGCGGCCAAGGCGTTGTACGACACCACATCCAGCTACTACACCGATTTTTCTACCTACCCCAAGAATATAGCCGATTTGCCGATAGGCATTTTTGACGTGAACACCGCCTCCACCGCAGCCCTGGACGCGACTGTGATGCTGGACCGCTTCGACAACATTACCGGCGGCGAACAGCCCGACGCCATCCGCGACTTTGCCGGGGAGCATTTCATCTACTACACAACCCTGTCCGACGCCGACAGCATATACGATGCCAACGGACAGCTGGACATACACGACGCTGCCATTAAGAACACCCTCTTTTTGGTGGGCGACAAGTGCGCGCAAGGCGAGAAAGAGCGCGCAAAGATTGTGATTGCGGCGGGCAACATTACCCGCGCCACCGGCCTGGACGACACCCGCGCCATGCTGGAGGCCAGCGGCAGCGGCGTGAAGCTTATCGGCGTGATTGAAGAGGGAGTCAAGGGGCTTCTGGACATACTGGAGAACCAGCCGATGCTCAACTATTCGGTGGGCCTCATCGCCGACAGCCTCACCATAGCCAGCGGGGCCTACCAGCAGACAATGAAAGATGTGCTTGCCGAGCGCGGCCGGCGTTCTTCCTTCCCGTTTGTATGCCAGAGCACGTCGGCACCCGATTCGTTGCACCGCAACTCTTTGGAGAAGGCATTTGCGGCTATGATAGACAGCCATTACGCCGACGGCCAGCCCAAGCCCATCTGCGCCTTGATTATAGACGGCGGCGTGGACGACTGCCTGGCTGCTGAATTCCAGGAAATAATTAACAACTACCGTTCAAAACGAATTAACGGCAACTACCCATACAGGGCGGTGATAAACGACAAATTGATTTATATCAACCCGTCGGAATGCGCCGCAATGGAGTGCTACCGCGTGCTGCGCAAAGATAACAACCTTGCCCTGCGCATAGGCGAGCAGCAGGTGGCCCACTACTCCGACCTGCCGATGTAAATATGAGATTCAAAGAGAGCATAACCCCGGAAGAGATTGAGGGAATGGATCTGATATCCTTCCCGGGCACAATAGAAATAATCACAGAAGAAGGGCCGCGTTTCGACGCCGCCGTGCGCGATTTGGCCTCCTGCCGTATGATTGGTTTCGACACCGAAACCAAACCGGTGTTCCAGCCCCACGCGCCCCGTTGCGCCACCGCCCTGCTTCAGCTCTCCAACGAAGAAACCTCATATCTATTCCGCCTCCACACGCTGGGAGTACCCAAGAAACTGGCGGATATCCTGGCCAGCAAATCCATCACAAAGGTGGGCGCCGCGGTTGCGGACGACGTACGCGGCCTGCAGCGGTACACACCCTTCGAAGCGGCCCGGTTTATGGACCTGCAGCGATTCGCGGAGCAGTACGGAATAAAAGACAAGAGCGTAAAGAAGCTCACCGCCATTATTCTTGGCAGGCGGGTGTCCAAGGCGCAGCAGCTCTCCAACTGGGAGGCGCCGCAGCTCTCCTGGCCGCAACAGCTGTATGCCGCCACCGACGCCTGGATATGCTTGGAAATGTACAAGGCGCTGCTAGCATCTCCGTATTGATTTTTTTCTTAATTTTGTATTTAGCACATTTTAATCACAAAACTAAATAACTTAATTATGGGAAAACTTCTTAACGAATTCAAGGACTTCGCAATTAAGGGCAACGTGATGGATATGGCCATCGGCGTTATTATCGGCGGTGCTTTCGGCAAAATCGTCAGCTCTTTCGTAGCCGACATAATTATGCCTCTCATCAGCCTGCTGGTTGGTGGAAAAGATTTCACCCAGTGGAAGTGGGTTCTTTCGCCCGCAAACGAAGCTCTGGGCAAGGCCGAGGTAGCCTTGACCTATGGTAACTTTATCCAGGTTATCTTCGACTTCCTCATCATCGCCTGGTGCATCTTTATGGTTGTGAAGGCTATCAACAAGCTTCGCAAACCCAAAGAGGAACCCGCACCCGAACCGCCGGCAACTCCGGAAGACATTGTTCTGCTCCGTGAGATTCGCGACAGCCTCAAGAAATAATTTCCTACACTTATAATGAAGAAACTTTTACTGGCCATTGCGGCCGTCACGGTCCTCTCGCTTAGCGCAGCCGCGCAAGGCTACGAGCTCTCCATAGAAGGGATGGGCTCTGTGGGGCCAATTCGCTGCAGCAACAACTACTACGGCATCAACATTCTTAACGGCTACCGCTTCAAATGGGGCAACGGCTTTTATGTAGGTGTCGGCAGCGGAATGGTTGGGACGTCGTATCTTACAGATTTCCGGCGTGTCAACTACCTGGACGGCAGGGTGGATATAAGCCGCAAACGCGAGGCCGGTAATTTCTTTGTGCCGGTATACGGTTCGCTGCAATATTATCTTGCAAAAGACAAAACGCGCCTGCCGTTTGTGCGGTTGGATGTGGGTTATGAGTTCGCAGTGTTCCGCTTTGACTGGGACCGCAAGCTCTTTGACAAGACAAATTGCAAGCACGGTATGTACGTGGAGCCATCTTTTGGCTACACCTTCAAGACCAAGGGGCCCGAAAAGAGCCGTTCTTGGTATGTTGCCGTGGGGCCGACCTTCCAGCGCTGCGTGTTCAACCGGACCGATGTCCAGGAACTTGCCGAGCCGGACGAAAGCGGCTACATTGGCACTGCCACCACCAAGACGCACAACTGGCTGCTGCCCACCATCGCCTTCCGCGCAGGCTGGCGGCTGTAGGAATTCTTTTATTACAGAAACAGGCACCTCACTGCGGGGTGCCTGTTTTGTTTTATTCCATTGTTATTGAGTTGTCGTGGCAGTATATCTTCTGCTGGATTTCGCCGCCGAGGATGTGTACCCAGGTGTGGAAGCCGCTTTCGCCTTTTTTGAACTGGAATATGCGGCAACCGGGAATCGGGTCGCCCAACGCGCCCTCCTTGCCCAGACGGTAGTATACAGTGCCGCCTCCGCTGCAACGGCCGTAGATATAGAACATAGGGCCGTAACGGAGAACATAGTCGCAGTCGTGTTCGTGGCCGTTTACGACAGCCTCCACATCGCCCATCTCCAGGAAATTGGCCAGCAGGCCGCTGTTGATGTCGGACGGGCAGCTCGGCTCGCAGTTGTTACCCACAATCTGGCCGCCGGCAGCCACGCCCTCTGCCGTTTCGCGCAGGGGAATGTGAAAAAAGGCGACGGACGGCACGGGCTTCCCGCCGTTAGCCGTGGTAAAGCGCTCGCTGTGAGCGCGGTACCAGCCAATCTGGCTGCCGCGGATATAGTCGTAGGAGAACTGGTCTTCGCGTGTCTTTATGGTCACGGAATTGCCTGAATCGAAAAGATAGAACACCCTTTCCGGTTTATCGTCGCCAAGGGTTATAACATCGTTGGAACAGCCGTAAATGCCCTCCTTGGGCGGCAGGTTCAAACATCCCTTCATTTTGCGGATAAAGGCGAAGACCTCCTCGCGGGTAGAGCCGAACTCTTCATCGTGGTTGCCGAGGGCAACAGCGAACGGGATGCCGCTCTCGGAAATCGGGGTCATTATGGCTTCGATAGATTCCATCTCCGGACGGCCGAACAGGATGTCTCCGGTGTGAATAATCAGATCGGGGCGCACGGCATCTATTGTCTCCTTGACGCACGCCATACAAGGGTCGGAACGGGAATCTCCCAAAATAAAGTGGGTGTCGGTGACTTGCAGCACGGTGAAGGTGCCGTCTTCTCTATAATTGAAATTGGCGGCCACCCGCAGGGCAGGATTCTCTTTAGACGGTTTTTTGCAGGCGCTCAACACGGGAGCGGCGGCAGCGGCAGCCGTGGCCAAGGCAGTGCCTTTGATAAAATCTCTTCTTTTCATATGGTAGTT
>JAFZYD010000083.1 GCA_017616475.1 Bacteroidales bacterium | reverse complement strand
GCTCAAGTTCTCCTGTGAGCTGGCGTCCATCCGCCTTTCTTCTTACGAAGGGACCAAATCTACCGGTGAAATCAAGGAGGTGATAGGTCTCAATTTGGACCTGACGGGCCGTACCGTCATTATAGTGGAAGACATCGTGGACACTGGCGCTACTATCGCCCAGCTGGTGGGCCAGCTCAAAGAAAGGGGCGCTTCCGACGTGCGCGTGTGCACCTTCTCCCTCAAGACCGACGTTTACAAGCGCGATATAAAGATAGACTATATGGGGCTGGAAATCGCCAACAAATTCATTGTGGGCTGGGGGCTGGACTACGACCAGATGGGCCGCCAGCTCGCCGATATCTACATCTTGAAAGATCAACTTGAATAGACTATGAAATATTACGTATTGTTCGGCCCTCCCGGCGCAGGCAAGGGCACCTTTGCAAAACTACTTGTAGAAAACAAGGGCTATTATCACATATCCACCGGCGATCTGCTTCGCAAGGAGATTGCCGCCGGCACCGAACTGGGCCTGCAGGCCAAGGACCTTATAGAGCACGGCAACCTCGTGCCGGACGAAGTAGTTTGCGGTATGATCCGCAGCGAGTTTGCATCCAATCCCGACGTCCGCGGCTTCCTGCTGGACGGCTTCCCCCGCACCGTAACCCAGGCTGAGGCGCTGGACAAGATGCTCGCGGAAATAGGCGCCAGCGTAGACCGCGTCGTTTCCATCCACATTACAGACGAGGTGGTGCGCCAGCGCATCAAGGGCCGCGCCCTGGTAGAGAACCGCGCCGATGACGCCGACGATGAGATTATCTCCACCCGCATCCGCAACTACCACGAAAAAACCGAACCCGTCATCAACTACTACAAGGCCCAGGACAAATACGTCGAAGTAGAAGCCGACGGCACCATCCCCGAAAACTACGCCAAAGTCGAGGTGCTGGTAGACTAGATGATTTTACAGACAGACCGGTTGATATTGCGGCCGTGGCGTGAGAGTGACGCCGGGGCGCTGTACAGGTATGCGAGCGACCCGGAGGTGGGGCTGCGGGCCGGCTGGCCGCCGCACAATAGTGAGGAAGAAAGCCTGGAGGTTATCCGGACGGTGTTTTCCGGCGAAGGGATGTGGGCTATTGAGCTAAAGGAGACGGGCGAGGCAATCGGCTGTGCCGGTTACCTGCCGGCGTCGGCATCGAACCTTCAGATAGATAATGACCAGGCTGAGGTGGGCTACTGGGTGGCCCGTCCGTATTGGGACCGGGGTATCTGCACCGAGGCCCTGAGGGCGGTTGTCGGCTACTGCTTCCGTGAAAAGGGTTTTTCGGCACTTTGGGGCGATTATTTCCCCGATAATCCCGCCTCAGGCCGCGTGATGGCCAAGTGCGGCTTTGTGGATACCGGCCGCGAAACCCTCTGCCCGAATCTGGCCGTCGGCGCCGACCGTCCGGTCAGAGTTATGAAGTTGGATAGGGAGCACTATGTCGCGAGTCCCCGATATGCAGAATGAAAGGGCCAGGCAAACTATACTATGAATAAAGTCAGAATTACCGCCATACGGCAAACGGTCTATACGGACCTGATGGAGCAATACGAGAATCCCATCGAGCACGCTTGCGATGTGAGGCCGGGCCAGGTGTGGGTCTCGGAAGATGGCCGGTGTCCGGAGGGCTTGTGCCCCGCCGCCTGGCAGTCTATGCGGGAATTCGTAGAATCCCTGGCGGCCGGCGAGGGCAATTTCTACGACGGCTGGATGAAGAACCCTATGAGCGCGATGATAAGTTGCAACGACGGCTTCCGCCCGTTCAGCTTCTATATCGAGGTTATTTAGCTCGCCGCCACTCCCTTTGTACATTTTTGCATAACTTTGCAGATATGACCAGGCTGCGCACCCTCATCGTTATGCTGCTTGCACTGCTGGCGCTGCCGGCGGTGGCCTTGGCGCACCCCGCGGACGGCGACTCGCTGGCAATCATCAACGGCCGGGTATTCACAAAGTCTGGAATCGACGTTCACAGCATCCCCTTTCCTTTTGTGCGGCTCATCTGCGGCAGGGACACTGTGAGCACCAGCGGAGGCGCCGACGGCGCTTTTACCTTCAATAATGTCGTTCCCGGGAAAAAGAAGATACTGGCCACACAGCTCTCTTTTAAGCCCACATTGATGGAGGTGGAGGTTCTGCCGGGCTCCAACGCCTTTATGGTGGAGATGACCGAAGACCCCAAGGTGCTCGAAGCGGCCGGCATAGTCGGCAAAATTGCGCCGATAACGCAAAAGGGTGATACTCTGATATATAACGCCGCGGCTGTAAAGACTATGGACGGGGAGAATGCGCTGGAGATACTCCGGCAGATGCCCGGCGTGGAGATAAAAGAAAACAGCATCTTTGTAAACGGGCAAAAGGTAGAGCGGGCCTACGTGAACGGGCTGCTGCTGTTCGGCAACGACCCTATGGCCCCGCTGAATTCTATATTGGCAGAGGACGTCACGAACATCCGTACTTATGAAGAACAGAGTGTGGAGAGCCGTCTGCGTGGCGAAAAGCAAGGCGAAAAGGACCGCGTGCTGGACATCCGCACAAAGGAGCCGTTGGTGAGCGCGTGGGATGCCTACGCCCAGGCTGGCGTCGGCGCCGACGAAAAGCCCAAGGAAAACGGCGATATCCAGGGGCGCTATTTTGCCGGGGTGAACGCCAATTTCTTTTCGGAGACATTTCTGGTCTATGCAAATGTCTTCTCCAACAATCTTGGGCTCGACAATAACCGCCAGGATGTCCTGGGCTTTATTCCCAGCCAGAATAAATATCACCGGACAACCTACGCCGCAGTCGGCACCCAAAGGTTTTGGGGCGACCGTCTGCTGGGCAATTCATATCGGTTAAACTACAGCTACACTGCCGACAACCAGAACGATTTCACCCGCTCTTTGCAGACATACCTTGACCAAGGCGGCGATATTGCCCGTGAGGTGTCGGATACAACCCAAAGCACAAGCAGCAGCGGCAGGCACAGAATCAATGGCGATATAACCGTGAGAGACCCGCTTCTCAAGAGTTTGTTCGTTATTACCAGTTGGAGTTTGGACGAAACCAACAACCGCACCCTGCGCACCCAGTGGGACCGGACAGCCTCATCGCAGACCGCTTACCGGGAGGATATCGGCGATGCCGGCAGCAACCTGAGCGGTTTTGCCCACGCTGTCTGGACCGATTACACAGCAAACCCGAGTTTTATCCCATCTGTGGAGGCAAACCTCACCGTCAACCCCACGCAGGGGCGCAACTGGATTGTAGATACCACCGCTTCTTCCATCAGCCGGCGCTACATTAGTTCCGAAGCCGGAGGGAACAACATAAGCGCCGATACAAAATTGTCTGCATCTATAAAGCTGGTAAACAACGACAAAGTGACTTCCAACCTGTATTTGGGTTATTTCGTGGCTTACAACCGGAACCAGCGCCGTCAGATGGCCTTTGACCTGTACGATGAATTCGGCGCCCTTCCGCAGCCCGTTACCAACGAGGTGAACACATATCATTTTACCAGAAACTATTTTGAACACGGCCCGTCGGCAGCGTTGGTTTATCGAACCAAAACCACATCCCTGACGGCCTTGTTCCAGGCCGGTTTTGCAACTCAGAAGGACAAAGAGTTTTACCCGGCGGCCATTGGGGATAACCGAAGCTTCTTTCTTCCCAGGGCGCACATTACAGCGGCCTATAAAAAGCTCAGGCTTACGTATGTGCTCACAAGCGGAGTGCCTGCAACAGAGCAGTACCGGGACCGTCTGGACGACAGCAACCCCCTGTTTCTGACAGCCGGCAACCCGGACCTTAATCGCTCCCTGACCCATTTCTTTGATGCCGGTTATAATATTATGCTTGTAAAGATGGCCTCTCAAATACAATTTTCGGCTAAAGGGCATATCTATACTGACAATATCGTGAGCCGGCGTGTTTATCGCCCGGAGGCTGCATATCTCGAGCATTTCGATTATACTACACAGCCGGGCGCGACCCTCACCACCTACGAAAACTGCAACGGTGCCTGGGATATCGATACATATGCAATGATGTCCAGCAATATAAAAGCAATGGGGGCTTGGATCTACACATCGGTTGGCATCACAGGCGGCCAGAAGCCCTACTTTGCCGGAGACGAGAAGGTGTTTATTCGCGACTTTGAGCCGCACGTAGGAATCCAGACCCGGTTCCGCCCATCCAAGCAATTATCTTTACATTTCAATGCAGAAAGCGCTTACCTGCAATCCAAGAACAGCCTGGACCAGACCCTTACCAGGGCTATGAGAAATTCACTGTCGGGCGATGTTGTTTACAACGCAGGCAAGTATCTGGTTTTCACCTCCAAATATACGCTGAGCAATCACACCTTCCTGGAGGGAGGACTGCCGTCTGTAACCCACCATTTCTTGAGAGCCGGGGCGGGCGTGAAGCTTATGAAGGGACGTCTTAAGATAACCCTCACCGGCAACGACCTGCTCAACAACGGCGCCAGTTATTCTATTGTTACTGCCGAGGACCATACGCTCCAGAGTTGGACTCCCACGGCCGGCCGCTTTTATATGCTCACCGCGACGTTCCGTCTGAACAAGCTCCAGCCCACCACAAAATATAAGGGAGAATCCTCCAACGGGAATATGCGCGAGGTAGAAGGTGATTTAAAAATGCTGTTTCACTAAGAATTATTGCAGATGACTATCTGTTTGCGGCCGTCCGCGAGGGTGGTGGCAAAGAGGTGGCGAGTGCCGCCGCCGGCGATGCCGAGTTTTTGGCGCAGGGCGTCGGTGGCCAGCGGGAAGTTCAGGGCGGTCATTTCAAGTTTTTCGTAGGTCTGCTTGAGATGGCGGATTGATGCCTTGCTCCATTCGAGTACAGATTCAACTTCGAAGCGTTTGCCGGGGAAGCTTTCCGGCAGGGTGTCGGCGGTGTAGAGATGGGTGCTCGGGGCAAGTTTGGCCAGATTGTATCGCTCCGACAGCAGTCGGAAGGCGCCCGCTTTCAGCACCGCCTTGGATGGCTGGAACAGGAATTTGCCGATGCTTTCTGCGTAATGGACTTGGGCAGCGGGCTCTTCCTGCGGGCGGAATTCGAAGTGGTGGGCGGTGGCGGTTGCTGCTGCATCCGGAGTGTTCGGAGACTGATGCATGATGTCGTGGGCTACTATGTGGGGCTCGCCGTCGCCGCCGGCCTCCAGAATCAGCAGCAGTTCCTTGACCTCACCGGAGACGGCCAGCACGTGCAGCTGCCGGGCTTCGGGGAACTGGGCCAGCGTGCGGCTGATGTCGGCCATTGGGGATATCTTGGCCAGGACGCGGACTGTCTTGCTCAGGAGCAGGTCCTTGACAGAGAGCAGGTTGGGTTCGCAGTCGGTGATGTCGTAGACGCGGCGGGCGGCTGAGTCGCGCCGGGCCGGGTCCAGGTATATCAAGTCGAAGCGCTCCGTCTGCCGAGTGAGCCACTCGATGCCGTCGCCTACGTGCACGCAGATGGAGGCATCGCCCAGTGCAGCAAAGTTGTGCCGTGCAGCGGCGCAGAGTTCGCTGTTGCGCTCGCAGTAGTGGGCTTCGGCGGCGCGGCGGCTCATAAACCAGCAGTCCACGCCAAGGCCCCCGGTGAGGTCCGCTATGCGGCCCCCGTCGGGTACGAATGCCTGCTTGTAGAGCGCCGTAGCCTCGCTGCTGGCCTGCTCCAAGGGCAGACTGCCGGGATACTCCAGCTCGGGATGGGCGTACCACGCGGGAATCTTGGTGCGGATCTTGGCCCGCGCCGCAATATTGCGCGCCGCCCGCCGCACATCAACCCCCGGCCACCTGTCTGCCGACAGCAGCAGCCGCCCCGGGTCATCCCCCTCGTGCTCCGTCACGAACCGAATGTATGCATCATCTGTCATAATCCGTGTCTTTTCTCGTGGCACTTACATTCCTGATTTTCAGTCTTTTGCTGAATGTCGCTTGTGTAAAAATACGCAAGCGACATATCGTAAAACGTTGATGGTCAGGCACGAATCTGCCACGCAACTGTTCCCTGTCGCTCAGTCGTACCTCCTTCGCTAGCGCCGGTCGCAAACCCTTTCAGGCCTCCGGCTTGTTTCTGCCCGGAGTGGCTACTCGTTGGTGTCGACTACTGCGAAGAATTCGCCGCGTTTGAGCAGGCGGTAGAGGTCGCCGTTGGGGTATTCGAACAGCAGGCACTGCAGGGTGGCCTCCTTGAAGGAGTTCGGCCTCCAACTGCCGTAGACGAACACGTGGCCGTCGTCATCGGCCGCCATCGACATAATCATAAGGGCGGCGCGGCCGTCCTGGTCCACCAGTTCTCCGTGGTCCTTGATTTCGCGGTGCAGGCCATCGTCCTTCAGAGAGATGCTGCGCAGATGGATCTTGCGCTCTACATAGGCCGGGCTGTCGGGATCTATTTCGCGCTCGTCCTCACTGAAGATGGTGCGGGCGTCCTCAAGATCTTCGTACTGGCAGAAATAGAGGCGGTCGCCGCCCACTGCGGTCTCGAAATAAGAAGAACCGATGTATGCCACGGGCTCGAATGCCTCGCCCGAAACGATATCCTTGGAGGGGTCAAAAACCCACAAGCGCTCGTCGCCGCCGCCCAGCGTGCCCTGTATAAAGTAGCACTTGTCGCGGCCGGGGAAGGGAGAAAGCCAGGTCCAGGCGCGCTGCTCGTTGCGGGCTTCCGACACGGGGGTGCCGTCTATAAGCTCACCCTTGGGCAACACATTGTCATAGACCTTAATGCTGTCGGCCTCCGGGTTGTAGCAATACAGGTTGCCGAAATCGTTCTCGTAAGAATAGTTGCGTTTCCACAGGGTGAACCAGAGGTTGCTGTCCTTGTCCACAAAGAACCAGAACGATGCGCCCAGCCGGCCATCCACCACCTTGCCGCAGTCCTTCTTTTCGCCGGTGGCGATGTCGATGCTCATCAGGTGGCAGCCGTCGCTCTTGTAAAGCTCCGGTACGAAAGGCACGCTGAACACGTAGAGTTTCTTCAAAACCGGGTCCACTCCGATTGCGGAATAGATGGAGTAGCGCTCCTTAACTATGCCGAAGTCGCGGAACTGCCCCGTAGCCATCTCATAGCCGAATACGTGCGCGCCGGGATAGGCCTCGATTCCCTCCTTCCAGTAGTTGGACAGGTGGGTGCAGAAATAGAGCCAGCCGTCGCACTCTACTATCGGACTGTGAATCTTGCCCTGCTGGAACGGCAAATCCTGCTCGCCGCACAGGTAGGTCATATCTTCCACCAGCATAGTGTGCCTGTAGGTGCGCGGGTCAAACTTGTGGAAGCCGGCGCCGTGGCTCTTGGCGTGGGTAGAACTTCCAAAGTAGCAGTTGCCGTCGCTGGCCACCGCCATTCCCTGCCACTGTCCGTCCCACTCCTTGCAAATCTTGTTCATCGAAATGGAGTAAACCTTGTTTTTCATAGCCTCGGTGTCGGGTTGCTCTGCGGGGGCGGGGGCGTTGCCCGTGCAAGCGCCCAAAACCAGCGCCGCAGCCGCCGCGAAGAATAAAGATGAAAATTTCATAATATGCAGATATTTATTGTTTTACGGTGATAAGATTGCGAGAGCGAAGCGCCTCGACGCCCTCCTGCCACGGGCCGCCGCCAGCCCACATATAATAAGAGAAATATGTGGTGTTGTGGCGGAACAACTCGGTCCAGGGCTGCAGCTCGCAATAGTAGAAACGGGTGTCGCGGTTGCGCGGGTGGTTGTGCCACATATGCACGGTGTAGGGCTGGTCCACGGGGAACGCCCCGGCAAAATAAATGTCTTCCACCGTGTCATAGTCTACATTCCAGCCCTCCACGGGGAAGAGGAACTTGCCCCAGTAGTCGGCCATATCCACGTGGTAGTCGCTATATCCGTCTGCCTCGGGCACTATTATGCTGTCCTGCACGTCGTGCGCCTTGCCTACCTCCAGGATAGGCTGGGGGCCCAGCATATTGAACTCCGGGTTCACCATATCCAGCGCAAAGCGTATTCCCAGCAGGGGAGTATCGCCGTACAGGGTGAAAATCTTTTCTATTGTGTTGCCAAAATAGTCTGCCTTCATACGCACTTCGGCATATTCGCCGCCGTCGCAAACCACCTCTGCGTCATACACTTCATGGGTTTCCACGCTGGCCTGTCCCAGGAAATCCTCGAACCCGCCGAAGGGCCAGAAATTGCGCTTGCGGTAGGGGCGCTCGGGGTCGTAGGGCTCGTTGGGCCAGTTCTTGAAAAAGACGTTGTCGTCGCAGTCCTTCACGTAGTACTCCATTATGCGCGCGCCTATCGCCAGCAGCATCACCCGCACCTTGCTGTTTTCCATAATGAATTCGTCTATTCCGTCGCCGTTTACATCTTCGCGCCGCAGCGTAACGGCCTTTTCGCACCCGCCTATGCCCAGCTGGGTGGCGGCGGTGGCGCCCATTGCGGTTGTGGTTACAGTGTAGGCGCCCTCGGGCAGCTGCAGATCAAACAGCAGAGTGTCGCAAGCCGCCTTGTCCAGCCGCACGCTCCGCTCCTCCTCAAAAGCCACGGCCTCGCCGGAGGTCACGGAAACCTTGACGGAGACATTTTTATTGTTGGTGAAGTTGTATACCGATACGGGGAACTTGCAGCCGGATGTGGTGCCGTAAAGCAGCCTGTGGGCAGAAACTGCCGGCGGCATATCCATCTCCGCCATCACTTTTTTGGAGGATGCGCCCCAGTCAAAGCCGACGGTTACGGCGCTGCGGCGGCCCATCGCCTCGGGCGTGAGTGCCAGATCTACAGCAATCTCTTTGGTGGCGCCGGGCTTTATGCTTATTTTGGCAGGGATGCTGCCCGCAAGCGACACGGTGGGCGGCAGCTGGACGCGGAAGTCGCCCTTAACCGCGCCGCGGCCAAAGTTGGTGAGCGCAACCCGGAGCTCTGTGCCCTCTACGGTGGCCTTTATGCCGACCTGGTCGCCAAAGTAATTCTCTATGTATGAGCGCTCTATCATCATAAGCTGGATGGGCCTGCGGAACTTGGCGTCGCCCATCACGCAGAACTCTTCCACCGCCGATTCTATGGCTACTTCGCGGCGGTCCAGGATGGCCTGCCACATAGCTTCGCGACCGAACGGCTCGCCCTTGGGGGTGAAGAGCACCATAGGGTTGCAGGCGCCGTCGGCAATGTTGCCGTTTACAATCACGAAAGGTATGCCGCAGGTGTCGACAATTTCCCGGTTGCCGCCCGAAGCGAAATATCCGTCGTATATGTCCATTCCGGTGCCGGCATAGTCGCCCCAGTCCTGGATTGGCCGGAACAAATAACCGCCGCGGGCATCGCGCTCCTTGGCGTACTCATACTGGTTGTCCTTCAACAGCTGCTCCTGGAAGCCTTCCCAGTCGCGGCAGTCGTACAGCGAGTGGGTGCCCACGGCCGCCTCCACGCCCGAGCCGGACTCCGCAATCCAGCGCTCCAGTTCGGGTTTGATGAACCGCTCGTATTCGCCGCTGAACACAAACCAGCTGTTGCCCTCGTTCATACCGGCAGCCATCGTCTCGATGGGGGTGATGGGGCTGCAGGATACCGTGCGGATGTCGGTGTGAACTCCGAACCAACCGCGTTTCATATCGTAGGTGTCTGCCAGAGCCTGCGTCTGCGCCAGCAAGTCCTTGAGGTTTGCCAGGTCGGCCGGCTCACCGACAGCGGCGTAGATTCTCTTACCTCCCTTTTTAAGCACAAACGCATCCAAGGGATTTTTCACTCCGCCGTGAGTCTGGTAGGCGGGGACGGGGCAGCTGCGCTCCGGCGCATTGCTGGCCAGTTTCGCCCCGAGCTCGGACTCGCGCCCGGAGAACACCAGAAGCGCCTTTGCCTTGCGCAGGGCGCTGTTCATCTCCTTTTCGGAAGGGTTGTCCAGTGTCTCGTATTCTTCGCCCAGCAGCCCGGCCAGGAACCCCTCCTGCATCTGCAAGCCGGGCAGGCCCAGCTCCAGCGCCAGGTCCAGCCGCCTCTGCTCCAGCACCTTGGCCGCGTCGGGCACATTAATCTTGCTGAGGTTGCCGGTGCGCCATTGCCGGGTGTACAGGCTGTTCCACCAGTTGGTGTATCCGCTCCAGGAAATGGAGTCTTGGGGATAGGTGTTTACGTTGTCGGAGGAGCATCCGGCTGCGAGCAGCAAAACGGACAGGCAAATAAAGAAGAGACGCTTCATAGTGAGTTTGATGATAATAGACAAAGATAAGCATTTGATGAATAATTAATTCTATCTTTGTGTAAACACTTCAAAAAAGACTAGCTATGGGTCTGTTCATAAATAAGGACGTGCGCGGCTCCCTGGACAAGGGCAAAGTGGTTACCAGCTACGTGATTACCGCGCTGTGCGCGCTGCTTATCGCCATCAACATAGGGGCGTTTTTGTTTTTCCCTCGCATCGCCTCGCCAATCGCCATAATCCTCTCCAACGCCATCACGCTGCTGCTTATGCTGTTCGCCGTGCAGCCCATCGCCAACCTGCTGCAGAACGAATTCAGCAAGAAGGCCAACGCACTGGTGGAGGAGCAGCAAAAGGAGCGCGAGCTGCAGGAGAAGGTCGCGACGCTGGAAAACCGCAACCGCGAGCTGGAAAGCCGGATAGACACCTGGTCGCAGACGGCAAATGCCCCCACCAACGTCAATCTCAGCTTCAAACTGGAGACAATGACCTACGACAAGACGGGCTACATTGTTAAGGAGGAGCCGCTGGAGAAGTTCCTCACCGACCCGGTGTACAAGATTGCGGACAAGAAGGCGCTCAGCGACAAACTCTCCAAATTCGTGGACAACCTCACCCACCCTGGCGAGAAAAAGGTGCTCTACATTGGCAAATATTATGTCAAGGCCTCCATCGGGCTGGATTTTACCAAGGTAAAGTTTGCTAACGACAACGGCGTGCTGACCCTTTTCGGCGTCAAGTTCTCCAAGTTGAACGACCTGGCCATAGAGCGCGACCCGGAAGATGTCAACCGCTGCTGGCTCATAAACGACAACGGCGATGAGGTTTCCATAAACCAGGCCGATGTCTACCGCGATTTTACCGAGGTCTATTCCAAGATGCGCACGCAGGAGGCCGACAAAGCCCTGGAAGGGGAGGTGGAGGGCCTGTGCGAGCGCTACACCGCCGTGTTCCGCAACAACCTGTCTGCCCGTTTCCCGGGCATCCGTTTCTGCGACCAAATAGAAGATTCCACCGTCACTTGGTATTCTCTCAAGGAGACCTTCCGCGACGAGCGGGCGGCGCAGGTGGCGGCCAATATGCTGCTTATGGCGGACGCTCTCTCCGGCTATACAGAAAATACCTCCGGGCCGATGTTGCTCAAGTAACGGCGCCCCCAGAGCAAAAAAATAACGGCTCCCCGCAAAAAACCGGAGAGCCGTTTATTGTTAATAATGTTTGTCTTGAATTAGAAGACGAGTGCTACGCCTGCGGTGAGACGGTTGCGTTTGAGGGTGCCGTTGTCGGTTTTGTCGCGGTCCAGCAGACCGAAGTCATAACCAACGTTTACGCGGAACTTGTTCATAACCTCTGCGCCGATGCCGCCGCCTGCCATAATGTCAAAACGGCTGTAGTTGGAGTTCTCGCCATAGTTGTCGATGGTGTCGGAGCCGCCAAAGCCAAGCACGTTGCCGGAAACCTTGGTGCTGGAAGCGATACCAACGTTGGCAGTGGGACCGCCGTAGATGAACAACTTGAATGTGGGAGCGAATGCCATAGCGAAACTCAGATGCAGAGGAACGTTAACATAGTGCTCTGTGGTTTTGCCACTGTAGGAAGCCCAGGAACCGATGTTCCCGCCAGTGGAAGAGGTGAGGAGCTCATAGTAAAGACCGGGGTTCAAACTCAGGCCGGGCATAATTTCTGCGGTGTAGCCGAAGCCGGCATAAAAACCATTGGAGGTTGTGCTGTTAGCGGTAGACTGAACATAACCTGCGCCAAAGCTCTGTGCGAAGGCGGTAGTGCCGATAAGCATCAAAGCTGCGGCAATTGCGAATACTTTTTTCATTTCTTCTTTAATTATTTAAGGTTTTAAAAGTTGCTGGCATAGTTTATCTCAAATATAATACCATTTTCGATTTCTTGCTAATATGTAGGATTTTTTTTGCAAATTTGCGAGAATGCTAAAAATGTACTCAATGAGAAAATATCTCGCCATCTTACTGTTTGTTATCCTTTGTGGGCCAATAGCTTACAATTTGGAGGCGCAAACGGCGGGTGGCCTTACAATCAAGACGAAAATCACCGGAAAAGTGGTGGACGAAGGGGGCGTTCCAATCCCCGGAGTTTTCGTGTATCCGCGCGGAAATACCCAGGGCGGCACCGCAACGGAGGGGGACGGCTCGTTCCAGATAGACGTAAAATCCAAGGATGTGGTGCTGGTTTTCTCTGCCATCGGCTATGTAACCCGCGAAATCAAGGCCTCGGAAGCTAAAAATGTGGTGCTTAAAGAAGACCACGAGTCGCTGGACGAATCTGTTGTGACCGGTATCTTCACCCGCAAGAAGGAATCCTTCACAGGCGCGGTGCAGACCATCACGGCAGAGGAGCTGACCCGCGTGAGCAACGCAAATATAGTGGAGAGTTTGAAACGAATCGACCCGTCGCTGCTTATACTTGAAAACCTGGAGGCGGGTTCCAACCCCAACGTTATGGCCCAGATGCAGCTGCGCGGAGCGTCGGCCCTGGGTATGGAGACCACCAGCCTCAAGAGTAACTTTGTGACGGCTGCCAATATGCCGCTGTTCATTCTGGACGGCTTCGAAACCAACATAGAGAAGATAACCGATATGGATATGAACCGCGTGCAGAGCATCACCATCCTCAAGGATGCCTCCGCCAAGGCAATCTACGGTTCCAAGGGCGCCAACGGCGTGATTGTGATAGAGACCAAGGCGCTGGGCAGCGACCGCACGCTGGTGACCTATACCGGCAGCGTCACTGTCGAAGCCCCCGACCTGACCAGTTACAACCTCTGCAACGCTTATGAAAAACTGATGGTAGAGGACAGGGAAGGGTTAAAGTACTACGATGGTTTGAATCACGACAGCTATAGTACTGTTGTGCAGCAGAATATGTATTACCAGCGTCTCAAACGGGCTATGGAGGGGGAGAGCACCTACTGGCTCAGCAAGCCAGTGAGAATCGGCTTTGGCCACAAGCATTCCCTGGGTGTGGAGATGGGTAACAAGGATCTCAAGACA
The DNA here is from genome assembly GCA_017616475.1 of Bacteroidales bacterium. GTDB lineage: Bacteria > Bacteroidota > Bacteroidia > Bacteroidales > UBA932 > Equibacterium. Next base: position 2,253 of record JAFZYD010000083.1, on the reverse strand, counting down.
TTCCTGACCTTCTCTTACAACGATGTACAGGGCGCGATGAAAGGCTCCAAACGCGACATAATTTCCGGCGATGCCAATATATCTTACCGTGCCGGTAACTGGGTGTTCCGCAACATTATGAGCATCAGTTCTATGAAAGGTACCGAATCGCCCTGGGGCAGTTTCAGTGAATATGCGGCCTGCAATCCCTATTTCACTCCGTACGACGAGAACGGCAACGTAAAGAAGTTCCTTTACAAAGGCTATGTGGGCGAGTACAGCGAACCGCAGGTTACGAACCCTATGTGGAATGCGTTCATAGGCACCTCCGATACATCGCGGTACCTCGATTTTATAGACAATTTCTACGTGGAATACCACCTTGCCCAATCGCTCAAACTTGTAGCCAGGATGGGCATTGACACCAAAAAGACCCAGTACGACAAATTCCTGCCTGCAGAGCACACCGATTTTGTAAATAAAAACGGTATGGCGCTCTCAGCAGAGGAATATATCAACAGGGGCTCCTATACCCTCACCACCGGCAATTACATCAACTACTCTGCCGATGCCAGCGCTCAGTTCAACCGTACCTTTGCCGACAGGCACTATGTGTTTGCTACCGCTCAATACAACATTTCAGAGACCCATTACGACGAAGTGACCAACACGGCGTACGGCTTCCCAAACAGCTATATGAAGAACTACGCCCTTGCAAGGACGTATGAGACAGGCAGTTCCCCCACCGGCGGCGACGGCATCAACCGCAACCTTGGCGCCCTGCTCACGGCCGGCTATTCATACGACAACCGCTATATGGTGGATGCCACCATCAAGACCAGCGCCTCCAGCGTGTTCGGAAGCAACCGCCGCTGGGGTGTATTCTGGAGTGCCGGCGTCGCGTGGAACCTGCACAACGAGGCCTTTATGGAAGATGCGAAGGACTGGCTCAAAACCCTGAAACTGCGTGCCTCCGTGGGCTCTTCGGGTAACCAGAACTATGCCAACAACATCTCCCTGCCGGTTTATTCCTACTACAACAGCAACTATTACAACGGCTTTACCGGGGCGGTGCTCAAGAATATGGAGAATCCCGACCTGCAGTGGGAAGAGAAGATGGACTACAATGTCGGCATCGACTTCCGCACGAATCGGATCAACGCCGTGCTGGACGCTTACATCGCCGATACCCGCAACCTGGTGTTCAACCGGTCGATAGTGCCCAGTACCGGTTTTTCTACCGTGGTGGACAATATGGGCAAGGTCCGTAACCGCGGTATTGAGGCGAGCCTTAGTTACGTATTGTTCCAGACAGGTTCTTCTTACCTGAGCGTATTCGGCAAGGTCGCTTTCAACGACAACCGCATCCTGCAGATATCGGAGGCGCTGGAGGCCTACAACAAGCAGCAGGCGGCTGCGGCAGAGGCACTCCATTCGCCCCTCCCCGTGGTGCAGTACTACAACGGTATGCCGCTGCACTCTATATGGGCGGTGGAGTCGCTGGGCATAGATTCCAGACTAGGTTATGAGGTCTTTATTGACCGCGACGGCAATATGACCACCACATGGGATTCTAAAGATCTAAAAAACTTTGGCTCTTCCGACCCCTTGTACAACGGCAACTTTGGCATAAACGGCGAGATGGCCTCCATAGGCGTCAACATAGTCATGACATATTATGGAGGGGGCAAACGGTATAATACCACCCTGCTCAACAAGGTAGAAAACGTCGATCTGAGCTATAATGTCGACAGGAGGATTTTTGAGGGACGGTGGTTCAAGGCCGGTCAGAACGCCCCGTTCAGGGGGCTTGATTCCCACAGTAACAACGAGGAGATCGGCTATCAAGATTACATGACCCGCGCGACATCCCGATTCATCCAGAAAAACAACGTCCTGAACATTGCTACTGTGTCGGTTTATTACGAGTTCCCGCAGTCGCTTCTCAGCAAACTAAGGATGGACCGCCTGCGCGCGACCCTCTATACCAACGACCTCTATACATTCTCTTCAATCCAGATTGAGCGCGGAACGTCGTATCCTTATGCACGTTCGTTCTCATTCTCACTCACGGCCACTTTCTAATCGCAGATGTCTATGAAAAAGTCAATAATAAGATTAATACTTTTTACGGTGATGTTGTTGCCGGTGGCAGCTTCGTGCGAAAAGTGGCTGGAGGCGACATCGTCGTCACAGATTGCCGACGAAAAATTGTTCTCTACCCGCAACGGCTTTCACGAAGCCTTGATTGGCGTTTACCTGAAGATGGGACAG
>JAFZYD010000082.1 GCA_017616475.1 Bacteroidales bacterium | reverse complement strand
AGCGATGCATAGCGGACCTCACCCTTGAGGAAGTCCTGGAACTTGGTCCAGTCGGGTTCCTTGCTGTCCAGGATGAACGGATTCTCTCCCTTCTCCTCCAGTTCGGGGTTGTAGCGGTAGAGCTGCCAGTAACCGCACTCGACGGCTCTCTGCTCTTCCAACTGGGAGTGGCCCATACCAATCTTGAGGCCGTGGTTGATACAAGGTGCGTAGGCAATAATGAGCGAAGGACCGTCGTATGCTTCGGCCTCCTTGAGGGCCTTGAGCAACTGGGCCTGCGATGCTCCCATAGCTACCTGAGCCACATATACATAGCCGTAGCTGATGGCCATCATACCGAGGTCTTTCTTGCGGACCTTCTTGCCGCTGGTGGCAAACTTGGCAACCGCGCCCGCCGGAGTCGATTTGGACGACTGGCCGCCGGTGTTAGAATAAACTTCGGTGTCGATAACAAGGCAGTTTACGTTGTTGCCGCTGGCCAGCACGTGGTCCAGACCGCCGTAACCGATGTCGTAGCCCCAACCGTCGCCGCCGACAATCCACTGGCTGCGTGCCGGGATAAACTTGACGAGTTTGTTAATCTGTTTGCAGTGAGGGCACTTGGTAGCAGGCAGCAGCGGGAGAAGCTTCTCGTAGATATCATAAGTAATCTTGCGGTCGCCGCGGTTGTCGAGCCACTCTCGGAAGAGTTCCTTGATTTGCTCGGGGCATTTGTCGCAATCCTGTGCGGCAACCATAAGCTCTGCAATGTTGTCGCGAACTTTCTCGCTGCCCAGGCGCATACCCAGACCGAACTCGGCGCAATCCTCGAACAGGGAGTTGTCCCAGGCGGGGCCGTGGCCCTTGGCGTCGGTGCAATAGGGCGATGACGGGAACGACGCTCCGTAGATGGAGGAGCAGCCGGTTGCGTTGGCCACCATCATACTGTCGCCAAAAAGTTGTGTAATGGTCTTAAGGTAAGGAGTCTCGCCGCAGCCGGCGCAGGCGCCGCTGAACTCGAACAGAGGCTGTGCAAATTCCAAGTTCTTGACGCTCTGCTCCTTGGGCAGGACGGTGTCCTTGTAGCCGACCTTGCTGTGCAAATAATTGAAACTTGCCTGCTGCTCCATCTGGCCCTCTGCGGGAACCATTGCCAGAGCCTTGGCACCCTTGAAGCCGGGGCAGACGTCGGCACAGTTGCCGCAACCGGTACAATCGGCCGGAGAGAGTTGCATAACAAATGTATAGTCTTTGAGCTGAGCCTTGCCTGCGGCTTTCTTCATACCCTCGGGAGCCTTTTCAACCTCCTCTGCGGTGAGCAGGAACGGACGGATGGCTGCGTGAGGGCAGACATATGCGCACTGGTTGCACTGGATACAGTTCTCTGGGTTCCACTCGGGAACGTTCACGGCCACGCCGCGCTTTTCGTAGGCGGCAGTGCCGGAAGGGATGGTGCCGTCGGCAAAATCGGGACTTGCGAACACGCTCACCGGCAGGGTGTTGCCCTCCTGGGCACCCACCACGTCGGCCACGTTGCGTATCCACTCGGGAGCCATACGGTTGAAACCGGCATTCACGAAACGGCCGGAAACCTTCTTCCACTCTTCGGGAATCTCCACCTTGGTGTATTCACCGCCGCGGTCCACCGCAGCATAGTTCATAGCCACGATGTCGGCGCCCTTCTTGCCATAGGACTTGTCTATGGCCTTCTTCATAAAGTTAACAGCATCCTCGTAAGGAATAATGCCGGTAATCTTGAAGAATGCCGACTGCAGTATGGTGTTGGTGCGGCCGCCGAGGCCTATCTCTGCAGCTATCTTGGTGGCGTTTATGATGTACAGACTGACGTTCTTGGAGGCTATCTCCTTCTTTACGAAGTCGGGGATACGTTTGAGTGTCTCCTCCTCGTCCCACATACTGTTCAGCAGGAATGTGCCGCCCTTCTTGATGCCCTTGAGCACGTCGTATTTGTTAAGATACGAAGGCACGTGGCAAGCCACGAAATCGGGGGTGCTCACCAGGTAGGGAGCGCGGATGGGCTTGTCACCGAAACGCAGGTGGGAGCAGGTGTAGCCGCCCGACTTCTTGCTGTCGTAGTCGAAGTATGCCTGTGCATATTTGTCGGTGTGGTCGCCGATAATCTTGATGGTGTTCTTGTTGGCGCCTACGGTACCGTCGCTGCCCAGGCCAAAGAAACGGCACTCGTAAGTACCTTTCTTGGAGAGCGATATCTCGCCCTTGACGGGGAGTGACTTGTAGGTAACATCGTCCACGATGCCGATGGTGAAATCGTTCTTGGGCTCCTTGAGGGCAAGGTTGTCGTACACTGCAATAATCTGTGCAGGAGTCGTATCCTTGCTGGAGAGGCCGTAGCGGCCGTGGAAAATCTGGATGCCGCGGGTTCCGAACAGGGCGTTGCGGACATCGAGAGCCAGAGGCTCGCCGTTGGCGCCGCTCTCTTTGGTGCGGTCCAGGACTGCGATGCGCTTGGCGCTCTTGGGGAGGGCGCGCTTGAAATATTTGAGCGAGAACGGGCGGTAGAGGTGAACGCAAATGAGGCCCAGCTTGCGGCCTTCCTTCTCTGCCAGATAATCGATGGTCTCTTTGATGGTGTCGCAAACGGAACCCATAGCCACGATTATATCCTCCGCAGCAGGGTCGCCATAATAATCAAATGGCAAATAGTGACGGCCCGTGATCTCCGCAATCTCGCCCATATAGCGGGCAACGATATCGGGAACCGCATCGTAATACTGGTTGACAGCCTCTCGCGCCTGGAAGTATACGTCGGGGTTCTGCGCGGTGCCGCGGGTTACCGGCTTGACCGGGTTGAGGGCGCGGTCGCGGAAGTACTGCAGCGCCTTTTCGCTTACCAGCGGGCGCAGCTGCTCGCCGTCCAGAAGCTCGATCTTCTGGATTTCGTGCGATGTGCGGAAGCCGTCAAAGAAATGCACGAACGGCAGGCTGCTCTTGATGGCTGCCAGGTGAGCAACGGCACCGAGGTCCATAGCCTCCTGCGGGTTGTTGGAGGCCAGCATATTGAAGCCGGTTGCGCGGGCCGCCATCACATCCTGATGGTCGCCGAAAATTGAGAGGGCGTGCGATGCGAGGGCGCGGGCCGAAACGTGGAACACGCCGGGCAGCAGCTCGCCGGCAATCTTGTACATATTGGGAATCATAAGCAGCAAGCCCTGCGATGCGGTGAAGGTGCTGGTGAGCGCACCTGCCTGCAGTGAACCGTGTACAGCGCCGGCGGCGCCCGCCTCGCTCTGCATCTCGGTCACATTGGGGACATTGCCAAACATATTCAATTTACCGTACGCTGCCCATTCGTCGAACAGTTCGGCCATAGTGGAAGAGGGTGTGATGGGGTAAATTGCAGCATTTTCGCTGAACAGATAAGCCGCATGAGCCGCTGCGTAGTTACCGTCACACGTGATAAATTTCTTTGCCATTTAGTATGTTTTAATATTTAAAGAATCGGAATTGAATCCATCGGGACCTTCTAACCCAATTTCGATAGCAAAACTAACAAAAAATTGGCACAAATTGTGATAAGTATCTGCATAAATGTTCTACCTTTGACTAAAATTTTAAACGGAATGAAAAAGTTTTTTCTGACAATCGCCGCTCTGGCACTCTTCACAACCGCTTTTGCCCAGGTGGAGACCTCCACTACCGATGCGGAAGAAAACGAAGCATTTGTAAACTCGCACCTTTATAAGCTGGACGAATTCTCCAGAGGCACAGTAGTTTTTGACCAGGACGCCGCTTTGTACGAAGACGACGGAACACCCATAACCCTCCACCCTTCGCAGGGCATTATCAACGTGAACAACCTGCACCAGTGCGTGGTTATGATTCACGACAACGACACCATCCCCCTGCTTTACGAGGAGCACGTGGTAAAAGTGAATACCGGCAAGAATATGTACCTCAAAATCAAGGGGTTCTACTATCAGGTGGTAGAGTATAACGAAACCGTGCTGGGCGTGCTGGAAACTCTCAAGGCCATCGATATGGGCACCAAGGACATCTACGGCACCAACTCGCAGTTGTCGTCCGTGACCAACATCACCTCACTGGCCGGCACCGGCGGCGCTGCAATGGAGACCCTCCGCCCGAATTTTGATGTGCGCTACACCTACGAGAAGCGCCCCGTGTTTATCCACGGCAAGAAGGTGGCCTACCTAAACGAGAAGCAGCTCTGCAAGATGTACAAGAAGAAATCGGCAATTGTAAAAGATTACTTTGCCAACCACAACGTAGATGAGTACAGCCTGGAGCAGGCTCAGGAGCTCTACAAGATGCTGATTAAATAAGATTAACCAACAGATGTGATTTCAATAGCGCCTTCGGGCGCTATTTTTTTTATCAGGCCCGCCAGCACTGTGCCGGGGCCGACCTCGGTGAAGGAGGTAGCGCCGTCCGCAATCATATTTTCTACCGTCTGCGCCCAGCGGACGGGACTGGTAAGCTGCTTGAGCAGATTCTCGCGAATCTTTTCCGGATCCATGGTGGGCTGCGCGTCAACATTCTGATATACAGGGCAGAACGGCTCGTGGAAATAGGTGCGGCCAATGGCCTCGGAGAGGCGCTTGGCAGCGGGGGCCATAAGAGGCGAATGGAAGGCGCCGCCCACGGGCAGTTTGAGAGCGCGCTTGGCGCCGGCCGCCTTGAGGGCCTCGCAGGCGGCATCGATGGCGGAGTTTTCACCGGAAATAACCAGCTGGCCCGGGCTGTTATAGTTGGCCGGGACAACCACGCCGTCTATTTCTTCGCATACTTTTTCTATGGTTTCGAAGTCCAGGCCGAGCACGGCCGCCATTGTGCCGGGCGTCTCTTCGCAGGCCTTCTGCATAGCGTCGGCGCGGACTGCCACCAGGCGCAGAGCGTCTTCGAACTGGAGGGCGCCGGCAGCAACCAGGGCGGAAAATTCGCCCAGCGAGTGACCGGCGGTCATTTCTGGATTGAAATCGTCCAGGCAGGTGGCGGTGATTATGGAGTGCAGGAACACTGCCGGCTGGGTGACGGCGGTGGCCTTGAGGTCGTCTGCGCTGCCGGAGAACATCACCTTGGTGATGTCGAAGCCGAGCAGTTCGTTAGCCCTCTTGAAGAGCGATTTGGCTCTTGAGTTGGAGTGGTAGAGTTCCTTGCCCATACCGGGGAATTGCGACCCCTGTCCCGGAAAAACGTATGCTTTCATCTTTATTGATACTTTTGAATATGTAAAGATAAGAAAATATTGTACTTTTGCATTCCCAAAAGAACTGCCTCCGTAGTTTAATGGATAGAATTGAAGATTCCGGTTCTTTAGGTTGGGGTTCGATTCCCCACGGAGGTACTACAATACTGGGGCGCTGCCCCAAACCCCGCCGCTCCGCGCTGGCTATTCTAAAGGCCAACCCTCACGCGCTACGCTATCGCCCGACGGCGATTATTAATCCCGGCAACTATTTTAGCGAGCCTCAAGCCCCCTATAATACTGGGGCTCCGCCCCAAACCCCGCCGCTCCGCGCTGGCTATTCTGCTAATCTACCCGCACGCGCTCCGCTATCGCCTGCTGGCGATTATTAATCCCGAAAATATTTTTCGAGCCTCAAGCCCCCTATAATACTGGGGCTCCGCCCCAAACCCCGCCGCTCCGCGCTGGCTATTCT
>JAFZYD010000081.1 GCA_017616475.1 Bacteroidales bacterium | reverse complement strand
TCTTCATTGTATAATTTTTTATGAATCTGGCTTTCGGGATTTATAATTCAAAAGAATCTTCGCTTGCTCTTCTTTCTGCTTGTACTTTTGTCTTCCAATAATTCAATCAACTTCCCCCCTCTTTCGAAAGGGACTGCAAAGATACACATCTTTTCTTTCCCTCCAAATCTTTTTAAAAATATTTTTTCGGAGACTGTACTACCCACGCAAAAGCGGGTACATCCTCGGTAATCCAGATGTTACCTCCGATAACCGCATTATGCCCCAGAGGCATGCCGCCAACCAAGTCCAATGCAGAATTGTTAATCTTCCCCATATCCGAAAAAGATAGCTAAATAGCGTCGAACGCCTGCGACAAATCTGCAATCAAATCGTCGATATGTTCTGTGCCAATCGAGAGGCGGATGGTACTGCTGCTGATACCCTGGTCTGCCAGCTCTGCCTCGGTGAGCTGCGAGTGAGTGGTAGTGGCCGGGTGAATCACCAGCGACTTGACGTCGGCCACGTTGGCCAGCAAAGAGAATAACTTAAGGGAGTCAATAAACTTAAAGGCATCTTCCTGACCGCCCTTGATTTCGAATGTGAAGATAGATCCGCCGCCGTTAGGGAAATACTTTTGATACAGGGCGTGGTTGGGGTGCGAGGGCAGCGACGGGTGTGTCACTTTGGTCACCTTGGGATGCTTGTTTAAAAAGTCAACCACTTTGAGTGCGTTCTCTACGTGACGTTCAACCCTCAGTGACAGCGTCTCCAGCCCTTGCAGGAAGATAAAGGCGCTGATTGGGCTGATGCTGCTGCCGGTGTCGCGCAGCAGTATGGCTCTGGCTCGGATAATATAGGCCAGAGGGCCGACGGCATCGGCAAACACAATCCCGTGGTAGCTCTCTTCCGGCTGGGTGAATTGAGGGAATTTGCCAGACGCCTTCCAGTCGAACTTTCCGGAATCGACAATGACGCCTCCGATGGTGGTACCGTGGCCGCCGATATATTTGGTGGCGGAGTGAACCACTATGTCGGCACCATACTCTATGGGGCGCACCAGATAAGGGGTGGCAAAAGTATTATCTATTACCAGGGGAATGCCGTGCTTGTGGGCCACAGCCGCAACCGCCTCAATGTCAATCACATCTCCGTGAGGGTTGCCCAGCGTCTCTATGAACAGCAGCTTGGTCTCGGGGCGGATTGCATTCTCAAAGTTGGAAATGACGTTGGGGTCCACAAAGGTGGTGGTGATGCCGTAAGGCACCAGAGTGTGCTGAAGAAGGTCGTAGGTGCCGCCGTAGATGGTCTTGGCCGCCACCACGTGATCTCCTGCGCGCGTTATATTTAATATGGAATATGTGATGGCCGCAGCGCCCGAAGCAACCGCCAGTGCCCCGACGCCACCCTCGAGGGCGGCGATGCGACGTTCGAACACGTCTTGCGTGGAGTTGGTCAGGCGGCCGTAGATATTGCCGGCGTCGGCGAGGCCGAAACGGGCCGCAGCGTGTTCGCTGTTATGGAATACGTAGGAGCTTGTCTGGTAAATAGGCACCGCGCGCGCATCTGATGCGGGGTCGGCTGTTTCCTGCCCTACGTGTATCTGAAGAGTTTCAAAGTGAAGTTTAGTGTCGCTCATAGTTATATCTGTTTTTGTTTTTCTGCTGCAAAGTTCCCGCATCTTATCATATCATCCAAGAAAAACAGTATACTCAGTAAAAAATATAAATAATTCTTATATTTGCAGAAGATTCAACTAAAATAAGCTGCGAAAAGCACAAAAAGCAGAATAATGGACAAGACCGACATAGCCATACTCCGCGCGCTTCAGGAGGACGCCCGGATCACTAATAAAGAACTGGCCGCCAAAGTGCATCTCTCCCCCTCTCCCGTTTACGAACGCTTGAAACGATTGGAGAACGAGGGATACATAGAGCGTTATACCGCAGTGCTGAATGCGGAGAAACTTAACCTCGGTTTCATAGTGTTCTGCAGCGTCAAACTGCAAAAGTTGAACACCGACATCGCAGCCGATTTCGTGACCAGGATACAGGAGATTCCGGAGGTGACCGAGTGCTACAACATTTCCGGCGAATTCGACTATCTGCTAAAGATTCACGCCCCCGACATGAAATACTACAACCAGTTCATATTGAATGTATTGGGGCGTATAGAAAGCCTGGGTTCAATACAAAGCACGTTTGTAATGAACCCAGTCAAACAAAATTATGGTCTGAAAATCTGAGTCTACCAGATGCTGTTAACTGTGTCTATCACAAGATTCTGGATTGACAGGGCCCAACCTTCGAATGTAATCAGGCGGCTGCTGCCCTCGCATACCAGCTGCGCAGACCAGCTGTAGAGTCCGTTGTCTATGAACACCTCGACTCCTGTGCGGTCTATGAAGACCTCGATAGGGAACGACAGGCCGGACATATCTTCGGTAGAATAGAAATGGTCGTTGAACAGCCCGAAACTGGGGCTGTATTCAACAAACGGATTGCCGTTCATTTTGAGGGCCACATAACACGATGCATCCATCTTCAAAGTTGCCTTTATATGCAGGCCCTTGTCGGGATCGGTAAACTGCGCAAGAGCTTTGTTTGCATCTTCTACGCTCATAGCGCCACCTGAGGTAAAGGCCCTGTCGAGCAACGTCTTCACCTCCAGTACAGGATTGCTGGCCAGACGGATACCGTCGCGGGTGGTGCGCAGGGTGAGTTCCGTGGGGAGCTGCATCTGGCTGTTGAAAGGCATACCGGGGTGTGAAATGCGCCCCCACCCAATCTGTATGCAGCGTCCGTCCGGGGTATTGCTGAATGTCTGGGCGGCATAGAAAGCCCCGGATGTATACTGATGGCGGCCCGATTCGGGAGTGAACTTTTCGCCGTCGAAATCACCAATCATATAAACTCCGGCAGCGCCCAGTGTAACCCACTTGATATTGTTCTTGTCGCCGTCCACCGGCAGGCAGAACAAATCGGGGCATTCGTCAAAGCCGGGCAGATGGCTCTTGTAGGCCCAGGTCTTGAGATCGTTGGAGGTGTAGAAAGAGTTGCCGTCCTTCTCAAAGAGGGCCATCACCCAGTGACCGTCCTTGCCCCCGTACCAAAGCAGGCGCGGGTCGCGGGTCTCGTGGGAACCGGCTGCCTCGTGCGAATCGACCACCGGATTGCCCTTGTATTTGACAAGAGTGCGGCCGCGATCGGTGCTGTAGGCGATGTTCTGCTTCTGCCACTGGCCGTGAGTGGTGTATGCATACACAATGGGCGGATTCTTTTTGGTGCCGAAGCCGCTGGTGTTGTTCACGTCCACCACGGCCGAACCAGAGAACATAGTGCCCATATTGTCCGGGAAAAGCACGTCGCCGAGTTCTTCCCAGTGAACAAGGTCGCGGCTTACTGCGTGGCCCCAGTGCATATTGCCCCAATATCTATTATAGGGGTTGTGCTGATAATAGAGGTGATATTCGCCGTCGTAATACACCATTCCGTTAGGGTCGTTGTTCCAGCCGCGGCAGGTGGTAAAGTGGAACAGGGGGCGGTTCTTCTCCTTATAGAATGTGCTCTGGCCGACTATTGTATCGGCGACAAACAGTTTGTCAAGATCTGCGGGATCGCCGTCGTAAGCAAGCTTGAGTTTCTTTCCCATATACGGAGTCAGATCCTTGAATACCCAATACTGCGGCTCACCCTGTGCAATGCAGACATTGACGCTAAGGGAGTCTGCGCCCTTGGCAGTAAAGAGCAGCTCCTGGCTGGGGCGGTCGTCAAATATCGGGATGTTAAGGTAGCGTTGTGTAACCTTGAATTCGCGCTCGGCCGGCTGTGCAAAAAGCAGCGTACCGGAGGAGATGATCATAAAACAGAAGATGGCAAAGATGGTCTTTTTCATATCGTTATCGTGTATAATTCAATTGCATTCCGCGGGCTTCTCCTGCGCAGGGAGCTCCGTCCCGAGCCGCCAGGCAGCCGTTTACGTAAGTATATTCTATGGTAGAGGAAAATCTGGTCAGAGGGCTCCAGCCACAGCGCGAAACAGGCGCCACGTCAGAAGGACGGTCCATATCGAACACCACCAGGTCGGCGTAATAACCTTTGCGGATAAAGCCCCGCTTGTCTATAAAGAAAAGTCGCGCCGGGGCGTGGCACATTTTCTCCACTACCATCGGCAGCGAGAAGAGCCCCTCCTTCACTTTTTCGAGCATCATCAGCAGCGAATACTGCACCAGCGGGATGCCGCTGGCCGCCTGCAGGCAGCCGCCCTGTTTTTCTGACAGCAGATGCGGAGCGTGGTCTGTAGAGATTGTCTTTATTACCCCGTCGCGCACAGCGTCGCACAGCGCCCGGCGGTCGGCCGCGGTTTTGATGGCGGGATTGCACTTTATCTGCGCCCCGTATTGTTCGTAATCCGAATCGTCAAACCAGAGATACTGAACGCAAGTTTCTGCGGTAATGCGGTCGGAAACAGCCATCGCTTCCGCAATAAGGTCCAGTTCCTGGGCGGTAGATACGTGCATTATATGTAACCGCGCTCCGGTTTCGAGGGCGAGGTCCACCGCCTGACGAGTAGATGACATACAGGCGGCGGCGGTGCGGATGGCCGGATGTGCCGAAACCGGGATATCATCGCCGTACAGCTTAATGAAGCGGGCCACGTTGGCGTCTATAATGGCGCTGTCTTCGCAATGGGCAGCAATCAGAAGCGGCGAGCGGGCAAAAATGCGCCCGAGAGCCACCGTGCCGTGCACCATAAGATTCCCGGTGGAAGCGCCCAGAAACACCTTTACGGCGCAGGCGCCAGTTGCATCGGCGAGGGTCACTTGGTCGCCGTTGTAATCGCTGGCGCCCAGATAGAAGCCGTAGTTTGCCAGGGAATCGCGGGCCGCGATATCCATTTTAGCTTTAAGTCCCTCCGCCGTAGTGACGGGCGGGTCGTTGTTGGGCATATCCAGATAAGAAGTGACGCCCCCGACCACTGCGGCCGCGCTTTCGGTAGCGATGCACCCTTTATGGGTTGCGCCCGGCTCGCGGAAATGCACGTGGGTATCAATCACGCCCGGCGCCACAAAGTGCCACTTCAAATCGATGGCCGCACACCCCTGCATTAACAGATTCGACTCGCGCAGGCGGTCGTCCATCTTCTCATAATCGAAAACATCGCAAATAATGCCGTCTTTAACAAAAATCCCCCCTTTAAAGGAGAGACCTTCGTTAATTATTGTAGCATTTTCCAGAATGAAGGCGGCCATTACTTTCTCCCTTGAATCTTGCGCAGCCTCAAACCCATCACGCCCCAGAACGCCTCGCCGAATATGCTGCTGCTCATTTTAGATGTTCCCTCGGTGCGGTCTACAAAGATTACGGGCACTTCAACTATTTTGAAGCCCAACTTGTACGCCGTGTATTTCATCTCTATCTGGAAGCCGTAGCCTTTCATCTTAACCTTGTCGAAATCAATGGTTTCCAGCACTTTACGACGATAGCACACAAATCCGGCGGTGTTGTCGTAGACCTTGATGCCCAGCATAAAGCGGACATATTTGGAGGCGAAATACGACATCAGCACCCGTCCCATAGGCCAGTTTACCACGCTGACGCCCTTGCAGTAGCGCGACCCGATAGAGACATCGGCGCCCTCCTGGCAGGCTGCGTGAAGGCGCAGCAAATCGTCCGGATTGTGGGAGAAATCGGCGTCCATCTCGGTGATGAAATCGTAACCATAGTCCAGCGCCCACTGGAAGCCGGTGAGATAGGCGGTGCCCAGCCCCAACTTGCCCGTGCGCTCAATCATAAACAGCGAGCCGGGGAACTCCTCCATAAGACTCTTTACTATTGCGGCGGTGCCGTCAGGCGACCCGTCGTCTATCACCAGCACGTGAAAATCACCCTCCAGGCTGCGGACCTTGCGGATGATTTTCTCTATGTTCTCCTTTTCGTTGTAGGTAGGTATGATTACGACCTTTGCATTCATACTTACAAAGATATGCAATTATTGTTCATTGTGCAAAGCGAGCCCTATGCGCCCCCTCTGCAAATCAACGCTCACCACCCGGACCTGCACGTGCTGCTGGATCTTGAGACGGACGGCGCCCCGGCCGTCACGCCCGCCGCCCATCCGGGAAACGTGAATCAAGCCGCTCTGCTTTATGCCGATGTCCACAAACGCCCCGAAATCGGTGATATTGGTGACTATGCCGGGTATAATCATCCCTTCGCGCACATCGTCTATGGTGCGGATTTCCTCGCTGAAAGCGAAGGTGGCCGCCTCCCCGCGCGGGTCGCGACCCGGCTTCTTGAGCTCGGAAATAATGTCGCGAAGCGTCGGCAGGCCGACCTCATTATCTACATATGCGTCCAGATTGATGGAGTCGCAAAGCGCGTCGTTTCGCACCAAATCGCCCACCGCCACCTTTATATCGGCCGCCATTTTCTGCACCAGCGGATAGCGCTCCGGGTGCACAGCCGAATTGTCCAGAGGATTGGCCGCGCCGGGGATGCGCAGGAAGCCGGCGCACTGCTCGTAGGCCTTTGCCCCGAGTCGCCGCACCCCGAGCAACTGTTCGCGGGAGGTGAAATTGCCGTTGGCAGTGCGGTAATCCACAATGTTGGCCGCCAGCGCCGGGCCCACGCCCGACACGTACTGCAGCAGGAACACGCTGGCGGTGTTGAGATTGACGCCGACATTGTTGACGCAACTTTCCACCGTGTTGTCCAGTTCCTCCTTGAGCAGTCCCTGGTCCACATCGTGCTGATACTGCCCTACTCCGATGGATTTGGGGTCTATCTTTACTAATTCTGAGAGCGGATCCATCAATCGGCGGCCAATCGAAACCGCGCCGCGGACAGTGACATCGTAGTCCGGGAACTCTTCGCGGGCGACTTCGGAAGCGGAATAGACCGACGCCCCGTCCTCGCTCACCATATAGACCTTGATGTTTTCCGGAAGAAACAATTTCTGTATGAAACTCTCCGTCTCGCGGCCGGCGGTACCGCTGCCGATGGCAATAACCTCAACTCCATATTTCTCCACCATATCGTTTATCTTCTTCATAGAAGATATGCGTTCGTTCATTGGCGGATGGGGATATATTGTATCGTTGTGCAGCAGATTGCCCTGCGCGTCCAGGCACACCACCTTGCAGCCGGTGCGGAAACCCGGGTCTATGGCCATCACCCGCTTCTGCCCCACCGGCGGCGCCAGCAGCAACTGTCGCAGGTTCTCTCCGAACACCTTAATGGAACTTATATCGGCCTTCTCCTTTGCCATCCTCAGCACCTCATTCTCTATGGACGGATGCAGCAGCCGTTTGAAACTGTCGGCCATAGCATCGTTCAAAATGTCGCCCAGGGCGCGCGAAGCGGGGCGGCGGCCGTCCAGCACAATGCGCGAAATGCGCTCCAGGTTGCGGTCAGAGTCAACATCCACCTTTACCGACAGCATCCCTTCGGAGGCGCCGCGCAAAATAGCCAGCAGCCGGTGCGGGGCGATGCGCTGCAGCGGCTCACGGTAGTTGAACCAACTGCGGTAGTTGGCGCTCTCCTCTTCCTTTTCCGCCCCCTCTTTGGATTGCTTGGAGACGACGGTTCCCCATTTGAAATAACTGCCGCGCAGCATACTGCGCACCTGCGTGTTCTCGCTGATGCGCTCTGCAATAATATCTTTTGCGCCTGCGATGGCCGCCTCGGCATCGGGCACATCCTTGTTTATATATTTGCGGGCCGCGTCGGCCGGATTGGGGCAATTCAGCCCCATAAAAGCATCGGCCAGAGGCTCCAGGCCGCGCTCACGCGCCACCATAGCGCGGGTGCGCTTCTTGGGACGGTAAGGCAGGTAAATATCTTCCAGTGCCGTGGCATCGACCTGCGCCTCTATTTGTGCGCGCAGTTCGCCGGTGAGTTTGTCCTGCTCTTCTATAGACTTGAGGATGGCCGCCTTGCGCTTGTCAAGGTCGGTGAAATAAACAAAGTAGTGCTTTATCTGCCCGACCTGAACCTCGTCCAGGCCGCCGGTGCGCTCCTTGCGGTAGCGGGAGATGAACGGGATGGTGGCCCCCTCCTCCAACAACTCCACGCAGTGCAGCGCCTGCCACTGATTCACTCCCAGTTGGGCGCTGATGTGCTTTATGTATAAATCAGTCATGGGAAACCTGATGTAATTGATCTCGGTAAGAAGAGAAAATCTTTGATTTGGACACGAAGCCCACATAGCGGCCGCAAGCGTCCGTCACGGGAAGATTCCACGCCCCGGTACTCTCGAACTTGTCCATAACGCTCTCCATACGCTCGTCCTCGGAGAGGATTCCGGGGGCGTCCTTAACCAAATTGTAGATATGAATGCGGCTGTACAGCCCTTCGTTGAACATATACTGGCGCACGTCGTCCACCAGCACTATGCCCTGGAACAGTCCTTCCGAATCTACCACCGGTATTACGTTGCGGTTGCTGGAGGCGATAATCTGAACCAAATCGCCAAGTGTGCGGTCTATCTCTATCGGTTTGAAATCCTTCTCTATGAAATCGGAAGTCTTAAGCAGCGTGAGCACCGCCCGGTCGCTGTCGTGGGTGAGCAGGTCGCCCTGCTGCGCAATCCGCTTGGAATAAATAGAATACTGTTCAAAGAAACGGATTGTTGCGAACGATATGGCCGCCGTAATCATTAGCGGAAACATAAGCACATAGCCACCCGAAATCTCCGCAATAAGGAAGATAGCGGTGAGCGGAGCCTGCATAACGCCCGCCATAAGGCCCGCCATACCCACCAGCACAAAGTTTGCCTCCGGTAGCTGCGCGATGCCCAGGTTTGCCACCAGCCGCGCCAGCACGAAGCCGGTTATGGCGCCGGTGAAGATTGTGGGGCCGAAGGTACCGCCCACTCCCCCGCCCGCATTGGTAAGGGCGGTAGCATAGACCTTGGTGAACATAATGGCGGCGAAAAAGAGCAATATCACCCACTTGTTGGAGGCAAGCCCCTCCGGCAGGAATGCCCCCAGAGCAATGGGCTCGCCGTTGAGCATAGCCGTAAGGGAGTCGTAACCTTCGCCGTAGAGCGGCGGAAAAAAGAATATCAGCAGGCCCAGCAGAAGTGCACAGAAAACCCACTTGCCGAACGGGTTGCGCATCTTGGCCAGGCGGTCTTCCACCCGCAGCGTGGTGCGCAAAAAATAGAGTGACACGAAGCCGCACACAAGGCCCAATAATATATAATAGGGAATGTTGCCCAGCGAGAAAGATTCTATGCCGTTGGAGAATGTCACCGTGTCTCCCATAAGCAGGTAGGTCACCATTGTGGCGGACACAGAAGAGAAAAGGAGCGGCAGAATGGAGGTCATAGAGATGTTGAACATCAATATTTCCAACGTGAACAGCACTCCGGCTATAGGAGCTTTGAAGATGCCGGCCAGCGCCCCTGCGGCGCCGCACCCCAGCAGGATGGTCATCTGCTTGTACGGGAGATTGAGCACGCGGGCCACATTGCTGCCTATGGCCGCGCCAGTATAAACAATGGGCGCCTCGGCCCCGACGCTGCCGCCAAGGCCAATGGTGACCGCGCTGGAGGCGAGCGACGACCATGTGTTGTGGGGTTTGATTTGCGCCTCGTTGCGGGAGATGGCCTTGAGCACCCTGGTGACACCGTGGCCTATGTTGTCCCTCACCAGATACTTAACCAGCAGCAGCGCCAGCAGCATACCAACTCCTGGAGTAATAAGATAGGCCCAGTTGAAGGAGCCCGCGGGAACCAGTCCGGTGACCGTGCGGTGCAGAAATGCGATGGATTGCTTGAGCACCACCGCTGCCAAACCGCTCAGCAACCCCACTACAATGGCCAGTATGCAAAGCAAAGTGCGCTCAGACAGATGTTTGAGCGCATTTTGTATTCTGGCAACCAGTCGGTTGAAATATGTGCTAATCTTCTTCGTCGGCCTCGTCTTCGGAGTGAGTATTGAAGTCGTTGTCGTTG
>JAFZYD010000080.1 GCA_017616475.1 Bacteroidales bacterium | reverse complement strand
TGGACGTTTTCCTGCAAAATTATCCCGGCGCGAGCGAAGTGCTGGTGGACACCAAAGACCCGCTGATGCGCGACATTGTGGCGCCTATGGCTGTGGCAGGCGACACTGTCTTTATAGAGCTTGCGCGCTGCAGCGGCCTTATGATGATAGACACGGCCGAGCGCAACCCTCTCAAGACCACTACCTACGGCCTCGGTTTGATGCTTATGGCGGCGCTGGATTATTCGCCGCGCCAGATTATTGTAGGGGTAGGGGGCAGCGCCACCAACGACGGCGGCCGCGGTATGATTGAGGCCATCGGCCTGGAGAATATCCATCTTTTTGACGATATCGAGGTCAAGGTGGCCTGTGACGCCCGCAATCCGCTGCTCGGGCCGCACGGAGCAACTTATACCTACGCTCCGCAGAAGGGCGCCGGGCCCGAAATGTTGCCGGTGCTTGAAAAGCGGATGGAGGAGTGGGTGGTTACGGCCCGCGAGTGGCTTTCGGAGTGCGGCATTGCCGGTCGTGACGATTTAGACACAGTTCCCGGCGGCGGCACTGCCGGTGGCTCAGGAGCTGCTCTGTATGCCTTTTTGAAGGCGACTCCCGTGCACGGTTTCGAGTTCTTTTCGCAGATGGTTTCTCTTGAAGAGAAGATTGCCGCTTCGCGTATGGTCATTACCGGCGAAGGGCGGCTGGACGCCTCAAGCCTGGACGGCAAGTTGGTAGGGAGCCTGGCGGAGATGTGCTCTGCCGCCTGCCGGCGGCTGTATGTGGTCTGTGGCCAGAACACCTTGGGCAGCGACCCTTCCATCTGTGACGTGGCGTTGCTTGCAACCGATTTCAAAGAGAAGATAGGGCGCTGGTGCCGTGAAGATTGGCGCAGCGATTATCTCCCCTCCGGCGGTTCTCTGTTCGGCGAGCAGGCTGTTTCTTACGGTCTCATTGCCGGTTGCGACGAGGCGGGCCGCGGGCCGCTTGCAGGCCCGGTCTTTGCCGCTGCTGTAATCTTGCCGGAAGGGTTCTATCATCCTTTGCTTAAAGATTCCAAGAAGATGACTGCTGCGCAGAGGGATTTGATGTGCGGCATTATCGAGCGGGAGGCTATAGCGTGGAGCGTAGCCAGCATTTCCGCCGCGGAAATAGACGAAATTAACATTCTGCAGGCCTCCATCAAAGCTATGCAGACGGCGCTCGGCGGCCTGTCGGCAAGGCCCGATTTGATTCTGGTGGACGGCAACCGCTTCAACCCGTATTACGGCCCCGACGGCGTCCGCATCCCGCACAAATGCATTGTGAAAGGCGACGATAAAGTGCCCGAAATCAGCGCGGCCTCAATCCTGGCAAAAACCTACCGGGACCGCTATATGCAGAAGATCGACAAGGAATATCCACAGTACGGCTGGGCTCGCAATATGGGCTATCCAACGGAAGAACACCGCGCCGCCATCCACACCTACGGCCTCACTCCCCACCACCGCAAAACCTTCACCGTAAAGTAGCTCTCTCGAAGTCGGACCACTGGGAGAGGAAGAGGGCGGTGAGTTGCTTATCGTCCTGGAGAGAGTTGAGCAGAACGCGTTTGATGTCTGCGAGGGTGAGGTCCCAGCAGAGGTAAGCCAGTAACAGGTCGTCGGTTATGAAAGAGGTGCCGAAAATGGCGCAGTCGTCGCTGCTGATGGTCACATTGAGCCCTTTGCGGATATAGTCGCCGCCCGGGTGTTTGGTCAAATCGGGCACGTAGCCCAGCAACTGGTTGCTCAGAGGGCAGACCTCCAGCATCATCCCTGACTCGCGGACGCGCTCTATCAGTTCCGGATATCGGTACAAATTCATACCGTGGCCAATTCGCTTGATGCCAAGATCCAGGGCATACTCGACATTGCGGTTGTCGGGGTCAACGGACTCACCGGCGTGCATAATGATTGGCACCGAAGCATTGCGAAGCACCGGCGCGTAATACATCAAATCTTTGCCGCAATCTTCGTCGCCTACCATATCGAACCCGAGAATATAGCCCGGATATTTCTCTATCATTGTGCGGGCGAATTCCAGCCGCTCCGGCACGCTCTCCACAGGTACTCCCTTGTAGTAGCAATAAATCAACCTGACGGTGAACCAAGGGTACTGTTCGCGCACCTTTGCCTCTATCTCCTTGACCGTATCGACATAGGCCTCGGGCGGAAGCACGCGGCCCGTCTCGTCGAACAGCGACTGGCTTATATAGCGGAAATCGACACCAAGCAGCCCTTCGCGGGCCATCCGGGAAAGCATCTCGGTGTATATCTTCACAAAGAAAGGTCGGTAGTTGTTGATGGCCTTGAAACGATCGAAAATCGCCTCGAACTTGGGCCAGATGTTCTCGTCTATATTCTCTTTGTCGGAAGAACACATTTTTAAAATTGTGTCCAGCAGGGAAGGATCTTTCTGGACTGCCTCACGCATAGGGACCCACCCCCCGGGCACCTCAAAATTGGGGAACCAGGCCTTGTGGGCCATCTGGCAATAGCGGGCGTCCGCGGTTTCGGGCGCGAGATGGACGTAGGTGTCGTTGCTTGTCAGGGCCAGTTCCACCACATATCGCAGGTCAAAAGTAGCCTCTATATGGCCGTGCATCAGCCGCCCTTTGGGCATAGCGCGGAACATTCGGTAAAGCTCCGTGTCGCGCAGAGCGGGCAGCGCCTTCTGAAAATCGTTAAATATAAGTTTGTCGCGGTCGGCAGAAAGTATCTCATTTCTCAAACCGGCTGCAATTTGCTCGGTATTCATAGGTTCAAAATTTTTCAAATTTACATTAAAATTCACATATTTGCGATTATTATTGGTCCCCAAATGCGAAAATTATTGTCAATACTCTCCCTGATGACCCTCATTCTGAGTTCCTGTCACCGGGTGGCTGACGGTGAGCACATACTTAACATATACATTACCAGCGATGTACACGGTCAATATTTTGGCCGGTACTATCTAGACGACAGCGTCAAACCCAACTCTTTGTCAAAGGTTTCATCGCTTATGTTGCGCGCGCGCGAAGCGGACCCCGAAGCAATTTTGATTGACGGAGGCGACAATCTCCAGGGGGACAACGCTGCTTTTTATTACAACCGCATAGACACCGTCAAGCCGCACATTTATGCAAGGGCGGCCAATTATCTCAAATACGACGCGATAGTTGTGGGCAACCACGACATAGAGGCGGGACACCCCGTGTACGACCGGGCCCGTCCGCTGTTTGATGCCCCTCTGCTGGCGGCCAATGCCATTGCTACCGAAGGGGCAAATGCCGGCAAACCGTATTTCGAAGAATACACAGTTGTCAAGCGCAACGGCCTCAAAGTGGCCATTATAGGCGCCACCAACCCCTGCGTCACCAACTGGGTCACCGAGCCCCTCTATCACGGAATGGAATTCAAACCCATTGCGGAGACAATGCAGCCGCTGGTGGACCGCGTGCGGGCTGCAGAAAAGCCCGATTTTGTGATTGTTGCGGTACACAGCGGCAGCGGGGAACAGGACATTCCCGCAACTGAAAACTGCGCCTTGTACCTCGCTCAAAACCTTAAAGGAGTAGATGTGGTGACCGGAGGCCACGACCATCGCTCCTGCAAAGAAATATTTGAAAAAGACGGCGGGACAACCGTTTATCTCAACCCCGGCGCCCGCGCTTTTTCCGTTGGCCACGCCTCCTTTACCCTGACATACAACAAGGGCCGCAAGGTTGCCGAGAAGGTAGAAATGGAACTTTGTCCAATGGAGGATTTGCAGAACGACCCTGCTTTTGACGCTGCGTTCGAGGCAGATTATCAGGCCGTTAAGCAATTCACCCTCCGCCCGATTTGCGAAATGGCTGCGCCGTTCGAACTGGGCGATGCGCTAAAAGGCCCGTCGGCCTATATGAAGCTGCTCGCCGACCTGCAACTGGCCGTTTCGGGCGCGGACATCACCTTTGTGGCTCCGCTCAGCTCTGCAGGTACAATCCGCCAGGGTACTTTGGTCTATAACGACCTTACCAAAATCTATCCTTTCGAAAACAAGCTTTTCACCATAAACCTCACCGGCAGCCAGATAAAGTCCTATCTGGAGACATCCTACGACCGCTGGATAAACCGCACCGGCCCGGCATATTGCTACGATTCTGCTTTCGGCATTAAATACAATGTCTACAAGCGGTGCGCAAAAGGGGAGAGGGTGGAAATTATCTCTATGGAAGATGGTTCGCCTTTCGAGCCGGAGAAGGTCTACAGCGTGGCCATTACATCTTACCGCGCTATGGGCGGCGACGGTATGCTGGCGGAGGGCGCAGGCCTTGACGTGAGCAACCCGGACGCCTACATAACCAACCGTTTCGACGAATTGCGCGACCTGCTGTTCGACTATCTTAGCGCAGCCGGCACATACCAGCCCGCCGTCAACACAAACTGGAATTATATCGAATAACAATAACAACAATTGACCAATGAAAAAGATTAAACGTATTGCTGCAATAGTGGCGCTTATGGCGCCTCTGACAGCCTTTGCGCAGCGCGCGGTGGGTCCGCTGCAGGCAGAATTCAAAATGCCTATCTGGCGTAACGCCAAAACTGCCGAACTCACCATTGTAGTGCCCGAAGACGGCCCCAAGACAGCCCTCGTGGAAATCCAGTCTCCCGACGGCGCCACCATCCGCACCGACAAGTTCAATCTGAAACCCGGCGCAAACAAATGCGACATCAAGAAGATAGCCAAGTTTGATGACGGCCGTTACCCGGTGATGATTACTCTGGGCGACACCACAATGAAACGACTGCTCCGCATAGAGCACGTGCCGGATGTCCAGGCCCCCGCGGAGCCTATCCCTTACCGCAAGCTCATCTTTACCCCGGACAAATATATGTTCAGCAAGATTTCCAAGAATCTTAAGATTGAGTACTCAAAGCCAAAGATATACGAAGCCGTAAAGAACACCGACTCCATCGTGGTGTACATAGGCGGCAACAGCTTTTACAAGACAACGGACGGCAAGTTCGCCATCAACGTGGTGGCAAACCCCTATGTGGAGCGCTACGGCCTCTACGCCAAGAATCCGTATTACTACACTATGGTCGCAGACAAGCCTGAAGGCCCCTACACCCGTGTTGACGAACGTCCTGCATATTCCAACGACGGAGAAAGACATCTCTTTAGCGGCGGCGCAATGATGTGCAACGACTATCTTGACGAGCCTTCTTACGAACTGTACGACCCTGCAAAACACGGTACATACAAGCTAACTGACATCCGCATCGCAAAGCAGATTGAGCCGCGCGACCTGGGTTGCGTCAAGGCCGCATACCGCACCTATTGGGCCTACGCTACTACTTCCACCGGCCAGACCGTGATTTTGAGCGACCAGCCCGTGTTCCAGGATATTCCCGTTTACAAAACAGACCAGTGGGACACCGGTTGGACCACCAACGACAACTTTGGCAACAGCTGGCTCTCCGACGACGGCAAGACTCTCTATATAGCCCGCGGCCAGACGGTGCGCCGCGACGCTCCCTACGACCTTGCATACGATATGGTGGACGGCCGCATCCTGACTGTTTATTCCACACAGGACGGCAAGACCTGGAAATATCATCACGCATTCACTGCCGACGGCGAGCGTGACACACCCTACACCCAACAGTACGGCGGCCGCGTTTGCTATATGCCCGATGCCGGAGTTTATCTGGTGTTTGTAGAGCACTTTGTGGGCGATATGCAGCAGAGCAGCCTCGATTTGGACTACAGCCGCGACGGCGTCAACTTTTATGACGCTCCCGGCGACGGCCCGTTCCTCTATACCGACAATCTGGACGAGTTCTACTTTGGCGGTCTCTACAATTTTGACACCTCCGTTCTCCAGGACGGCAAGAACTATTATCAGATGGTGGCCCAGGTAATGACCTGGCCTCACTTCTTCCCCGAGCCGCTCTTTGCCCGCAACCACCTTGCAGAGGTAACTGCAGCGGACTACGAGCGCATCTTCCGCAACCGCGGTATGAAGGAAAGACTCCCTTACTTTGACAAAGTGGGAGGCTGGGAAGGCCTTGCAAAACTTACCCGCGAGGGCCACAGCTCCATCGCCGTCATCTCCTACCGCGCCGACGGCTGGTTCGGCGTAACGGCCGGCAACAAGTGCGGCTGCTTCACCACAAACCCGATTCTGGGCGGCGGCAAACTCACCGTGAATGCGCAGATTGCAGACAACGGCTACATTGAGATCGAAACGGTAGGCGTTTCTCCCAAGCAGAAAGTAACCCTCCACGGCGACGACCTCCATCTGCCCGCGTTCGACCTTGCAGAAGGCCCTGTCAAACTCCGCGTCAAGATGAAAAACGCAACCCTCTACACAATGTACATCGACTGATTATGAAAAGAATATTCTCAGCAGCACTTCTCATTGTCTTAGCAGTGGCTTTTGCCGGCTGCAAAGCAGATTATTCCGCTCCCGAGACCCGGGAGTTCAGCGCCCCCATTATGGGCTGGAGCAGCTGGAATCACTTCCACACCGAAATAAGCGAAGATGTTATTGTGGGCCAGGCGGACGCCCTCCTTTCACTGGGCCTTGCAGACGCCGGCTACGTTTATGTGAATATTGACGACGGCTTTACCGACGGCCGCGGCGAGGACGGCCGCATCCGCATAGACACCACCAAGTTCCCCAACGGAATGAAGGCAGTGGCAGATTCCATACACGCGAGGGGCCTCAAGGCCGGAATGTATTCCGATGCCGGCGACAATACTTGCGCTTCGCGCGACGTGAAGCCCTACGGCCTCAACGTTGGTCTCTACGGCCACGAGTTGGAAGACTGCAAGATGATGTTCGACGAGTGGGGATACGACTTCTTCAAGGTTGACAACTGCGGCGGACGCCACCTGGACCTGAACGAGAAGGAACAGTTCACCAAGATTGCAGAGGCCCTGGCCGCCTGCGATAACAAGAACATCAACTTCAATGTGTGCCGCTGGGTGTTCCCCGGCACCTGGGTTATCGATATCGCCGACAGCTGGCGCACAACCCACGACATTTGGGTAAACTGGGATCAGCTCAAAACCATCATCAAGGAGAATATGTATCTGGTTGCCTATACCGGCGGCGGCCATTACAACGATATGGATATGCTCGAAATAGGTATGGGCTTCAAGCCCGAGGAGGAGCGTACCCATATGGCCTGCTGGTGCATACAGAGCTCTCCGCTGGTGGTCGGCTGCGACCTTAATAATATGCCCGACTATTCAATCGAGTTCCTTAAAAACGAAGATCTCATAGCTATGGACCAGGACCGCCTGGGCATCGCTGCTCCGGTTGTTCAGAGAGAGGGCGAGGTGTATGTTATGGCAAAGGATATGGAGCGCTATTACGGTCCTAAGCGCGCCGTGGTGGTTGCCAATCTTGGCGACGAAACTGCCTCCATCGATGTGAGTCTGGAGGCGCTCGGCTTCAAAGGCAAGGTGAATGTTTATGACTGCTTTGCACACAGCGAAGTCACCGACCTTGCCATTGGCGACCACTTTACACTTAACGTCCCGGCCCACGATTCCTATGCATTCTTTGTTACCGGCAAGCGCATCGAGCGCACCCGTTACCAGGGCGAGGAGGCGTTCCTGAACGCTTATACCGAAATCAACGACCAGGATTACCCGGTTTACCGCCGTCCCTACGACATTCCTTCTCCCCGCTATTGGGAGAGCCCTTCCGCAGATCTCGGCCTGTACGCCACACTTGTAGGCGGCTGGGAGGATAACTGGCTGGAATGGCGCAACGTATACAGTTTCAAAGGCGGCGAGTATGTACTCACCTTCAACCTGGCCTGCGCCGACGAACGAGATATGACCGTCTCGGTAAACGGTGAACTTGTAGATAAATTTGAGGCTATCACCACCGGCGGCGACCTTGATTGGAAAGAACTCAGCGTTAAGGTCAAACTGAACAAAGGTTGGAATGTGGTCCGTCTGGAGAATCCTGCCGCACCTATGCCTTCCATCGACTATATGTCCGTCAAAATATTTAAATAAATGAAAAGAATACTTGCTTCCACAGCGTTATGCGCAGTAATTCTGCTTGCCGGCTGCAGCCAGGGGAGCATAAAATATTCCGTGGACCATACCCCCACAATGGGTATGAGTTTCTGGAACGCCTTCCAGCTTAACATAAACGAAGATTTGGTTAAAGACCAGGCGCTGGCGGTAACCGAGCTCGGGCTGGACTCTCTCGGCTACAAGTTTATCAATATAGACGACGGTTTCCAGATGCCCCGCGACGAGGAAGGCCATTTCCGCTGCGACCCGGCCCTTTTCCCCAGCGGAATGCGGGCAGTGGCAGATTACATCCACTCCCTCGGCCTCAAAGCGGGCATTTATACCGATGCCGGCGACAACACCTGCGGCAGCGAAAATATCTATACATACGGCCTTGGAACGGGCCTTTACGGCCACGAGAGGAGCGACTGTCACCTCTTCTTTGACGAGTGGGACTTCGACTTCATCAAGATAGATTTCTGCGGTGGCCAGCACGCCGGCCTCAACGAGAAAGAGCAGTACACCAAGATTGCCAATGCCATAAAAAGCTGCAAGAAGAGTGACATAATCTTCAATATCTGTCGCTGGCGCTACCCCGGCACCTGGGCGGAGGATCTTGCCACTTCGTGGCGCACTACCTACGACATCCGTCCCTGGTTCGCCCGTGTGAAATACATTATAGAAGAGAACCTTTGGCTTCAGGCATACACCCGCAACGGTCATTACAACGATTGCGATATGCTTGAGATAGGCGCTCCCAAGTGGCCCGGCAGTGACGCCAGCCTCACCCACGACGAGGAGCT
This sequence comes from Bacteroidales bacterium, assembly GCA_017616475.1. Lineage (GTDB taxonomy): Bacteria > Bacteroidota > Bacteroidia > Bacteroidales > UBA932 > Equibacterium. Next base: position 49,494 of record JAFZYD010000080.1, on the reverse strand, counting down.
TACCCATATGGCATATTGGTGCATAGCATCGTCGCCGCTCATTATGGGTTGCGATATGCGCACTCTGAGCGAAGAGTCGCTTGAGATTTTGAAGAACAAAGATCTCATCGCTATGAATCAAGACCCGCTGGGCCTGGGCGCTCCGGTTGTCCAGCGCAGCGGCGACGTGTATGTGGTCGCCAAGGATATGGAGTCGATAATGGGCCCCAAGCGTGCCGTTGTTGTTATGAATCTCTCCGACAAGCCGGGAAGTGTGGATGTGTATGCAGAAGCTCTCGGTTTCAAGGGCCGCATCAAGGTTTACGACTGCTTCACCCACGAAGACCGTCCCGACCTGGCCTGCGAGACCTCGTTCAATGTGCCGCTCCGTCCGCACTCTTCCGCCGCGTTCTTTGTTACCGGCAAGCGCATTGAGAAACAGATATACGATGCAAGCGAGTCCTACCTGCACAACTTCAGCACTATCGAAGGGGCTATTTCCCCGAGATATATGCCTTCTCCCTCCGCATCCCTCGGCACATATGTCTCCGGACTAGGCGGCTCGACAGACAACTGGCTCCAATGGAACAACGTGTACAGTGGCAAGGGCGGTAAATATGTCGCCACATTCCGCTATTCCTGCGCATATCCAACCAGTTTCAAGGTTTTGGTGAACGGCAAGGAGGTCGGTGAACTCACCGACTTGGTTACCCAGAACGATCATAATTGGAACGAGGCAAACCTCGAGATCAAACTCAACAAGGGCCTCAACGAGGTTCGGCTTTGTCCCATAGATGGAATAATGCCCAACATCGACTTGATGTATCTTCATAAGAAATAGTTTTAAGTGAAGCGCATCGCCATAATAGCGGCCGTTTGCGCCCTCCTTTGCAGCTGCGCTGCGCCTCGCCGTACGGCGGGCAGTGCGGCTGCTCCGCTTATAGGCATATCGGCGGCGGGGGAGGGTGTAAGCCGCGTGGCGCAGAACTATATAGATGCCGTTGCGGCGGCTGGCGGCGTGCCGGTAATCATCCCCATAATGACCGATTCGCTTGCCATAGCGGCCATTTTGGAGAAGGTGGACGGAGTGTTGATGATTGGCGGCGAGGATATCGACCCGCACTATTACGGAGAGGCGGCACTGCCCGAGATGGGCAGCATAAACGCCCGCCGCGACACCTTCGATTTAGCCCTGGCTCGTATGGCCGTTCGCGCCCGCAAGCCGCTGATGGGCATCTGTCGCGGAATACAGGCTATAAACGTAGCCTTCGGCGGATCGTTGTGGCAGGACATCCCATCCCAGCAGCCGCTGTCTCAAATCCGGCATAAGGTTGCGGACGGCGAAAGCCCGTTCCACGACATTACTGTCGCCTCCGGTTCAGTGCTGGCGCGTCTGGTAGGTTCCGGCCGGATGCGGGCAAATTCATATCATCACCAGGCGGTAAAGAAGGTTGCGCCCGGGTTTGTTGTAACCGCAACCGCACCGGATGGGGTGGTGGAGGCCTTCGAGCGGTTTTCCGGCGGCGACCGAATACTGGCGGTACAATTCCATCCGGAAAAGATGTTCGAGGCGGGAGATGCCTCATTTTTGCCTGTTTTCGAGTGGCTGATTCAAGAATCTCGCAAATAATTTTTGGTGGTTTGAAAAATTGCCTTATATTTGCATCCGCTTTACGCAAGGGAGCTTAGCTCAGTTGGTTCAGAGCGTCTGCCTTACAAGCAGAGGGTCGGGGGTTCGACTCCCTCAGCTCCCACAAAAAAAAGAGAAGCCAAACAGCTTCTCTTTTTTTGCGTGAGCTACAGCTCCCGCCTATATACTGGGGCTCCGCCCCAAACCCCGCCGCTCCGCGCTGGCTATTCTGCAAGCCTGCCCGCCCGCGCTACGCTATCGCCTGACGGCGATTGTTATTTCCGTGGCAGATAATGTGTTTATTACTAATTAGTTATTAGGTGTTGCTTGTGTAAAAATGCGCAAGCGATATCTTGTAAGTTGTTGAGAGTTAGGAATGTAGGCGCCAAGGCCATTCGAAGATTATCGTCCCGAGTCTTTTTGCCATTTTGTCAGCATTCGGGTGCTGGTATTTTTTTTGCCTTAACGGTTAGCGCAAAAACGATAACAAATAAAAACTCAATAATATGGCACAAGAAAAAACACAGGGCAAGATTGGTGTAACCACCGAAAACATCTTCCCGGTAATTAAACAATTCCTCTATTCTGACAACGACATCTTTATCCGCGAAATTGTGGCCAACGCCGTGGACGCAACCCAAAAGATGAAGGCTATGGCCTCCAAGGGCACATACAAAAAAGAACTTGGCGACCTTACAATAGACATCGCAGTGGGCGAAGCTAAGTTACCCGGCGAAAAAGAAGGGGAGGAAATAACCTGTAAGACAATCTCCGTGACCGACCGCGGCATTGGTATGACAGACGAAGAAGTCGACAAGTACATAAACCAGATTGCCTTCAGCTCCGCCGGTGAATTCCTGGCCAAATACAAAGATCAGAACATAATAGGTCACTTCGGCCTCGGCTTCTATTCCTCCTTTATGGTCTCCCGCAAGGTGGAAATAGACACCCTTTCGTGGCGCGCAAACGCCAAGGCGGTGCGCTGGAGCTGCGACGGCAACCCGGAATATACAATGGAGAAGAGCGACCGCAAGGAGCGCGGCACCACTGTCACCCTTTACCTGGACGCCGAAAACGAAGGCTTCGCCGACCGCTGGAAACTCGAGAGTCTGCTCAAGAAATACTGCAAATTTATGCCCGTCACTATCCGCTTCGGTAAGGAGCAGGAGTGGAAGGACGGCAAATATGTAGACGGCAAGAAAGACAACATAATAAACAACTGCGAGCCCATCTGGACCAAGATGCCCGCCGATCTCAAGGACGAAGACTACGACAAGTTCTACAAGGAGCTCTATCCGATGCAGGAGGACCCTCTGTTCCACATCCATCTGAACGTGGATTACCCCTTCAACCTGACCGGCATTCTCTATTTCCCCAAGATAAAAGACCGTATGGACCTGGCGCGCAACAAGGTACAGCTCTACTGCAACCAGATGTTCGTGACCGACTCCGTGGAGAACATCCTGCCCGAATTTATGACCGTGCTGCACGGCGTCATAGATTCTCCCGACATCCCGCTGAACGTCTCCCGCAGCTACCTGCAGAACGACAACAACGTCAAGAAGATAAGCCACTACATCACCCGCAAGGTGGCCGACAAACTGGACGAAATTTCCAAGAACAACGCCAAGGAATTCGAAGAGAAGTGGGACGACCTTAAGATATTCATCGAATACGGTATGCTCACCGACGCCAAGTTCTGCGAGAAGGCGATGGAGTTCGCACTTTTCAAGAACACAGACGGCAAGTATTTCAAAATGGCCGACTACCGCAAGGCTATCGAAGGCAACCAGACAAATAAAGACAAGAAGGTCGTATACCTTTACGCCACCGATAAACTGGCTCAGTATCAGTACATAGAAAACGCCAAGAATAAAGGCTACGACGTGCTCCTTATGGACTGCCAGTTGGACGCCCACTACGTAGGCCTGCTGGAACAGCACATCCACGACAGCGTCTTCACCCGCGTGGACGCCGACATCCTTGAGAAGCTTATTGAGAAGGAGGAGGTCAAGGCGGTGGAGATGACCGACGACGAGAAGAAGCACCTGCAGGAGGAGTTCGAGAAGATTCTGCCCGAGGGCGGCAAATATGAGGTTGTGATGCAGAATCTTGGCGAGGCGGCCGATGCCATCAGCATCAACCAGAACGAGTTTATGCGCCGCTACCGCGATATGGCGGCCGTGAGCGGCGGCGGAATGAATATGATGGGCGAGATGCCGTCATATTACAATGTCACCGTTAATGCAGATAATGCGCTAATCAAGAAGATACGCGAGAGCGAAGGCGGCCTTAGCGCCGACAACGATTTGCTGCGGCAGGTAACCGACCTGGCCCTGCTGGCCGCCGGTCTTCTCAAAGGAAAAGGGCTCTCCGACTTCATCCGCCGCAGCGCCGAACTATTGAAATAAGACTATCCGTCGCTTAGGCTCCGAAATAGCTTCGCTCCGGGCCAGGGAGAACATAGAACCCCTGTTCCCTACGCGAACTATTTCTACGCTTAACGCGACGGGCAGAATAGGCCGGAGGCCTGAAAGGGTTTGCGACCGGCGCTAGCGAAGGAGGAACGACTGAGCGACAGGGAGCAATCAATTCATTGCGGAGCCTCTGCCCGGAGTGCTGCGTATGGTTATTTGGGCAAGATTTGCTATATTTGCATATTATACATATAGACAAATCCTATGAGTATCAATATCGTTCCAGTGCAGACCAAGCGTCAGATGAACCAGTTCATCGACTTTACGCTTGACCTCTACCGCAATTCCCCGTACTACGTACCCGAGCTGGCATTCGATGTCAGGGCCACGCTTGACCCCAAGAAGAACCCGGCTTTCGAATTCTGCCAGGCACAGCCCTATCTTGCGCTTAAAGACGGCAAGGTTGCAGGCAGGGTGGTGGCACTCATAAACGACCGCGTCAACGAGAAATGGGAGCAGAAAATTGTCCGTTTCAGTTGGATAGACTTCATTGAAGATTATGACGTCTGCAAGGCGCTGCTGGACACCGTTGTGGCATGGGGCAAAGAGCGCGGGATGACAACCCTGCAGGGTCCTATGGGCTTTACCGATTTTGACAGGGAGGGGGCACTGACTTGGGGCTACGACCGTATAGCCACAATGGCAACCACCTACAACTACCCCTATTACATAGATTTCTACGAACGATACGGCCTTGAAAAAGGCGCGGAATGGAAAGAAATGCTGGTGACTCTGCCATCAGAACTGCCGGAAAAGTTTGCCAGGCTCACCGATGTTGTAAAGGAGCGCTACAGACTTAGAGTCCATTTTGCTAAAAGTGCCCGCGAAATAAAGCAGCACCACGCAAAGCCGATATTCAACTTGCTGAATACCTGCTATGCAGATCTATATGGCTTTGCGAAGCTGTCTGACAGGCAAATAGACAAATATGTAAACGACTACATAAGTTTTGCAGATATGAGCCTGCTGCCGCTCATTTTCAATGAACAGAACGAACTGGTGGGCTGCGCCCTGATGATACCGTCGCTTGCAAAGGCGCTTGTAAAAACACGCGGGAAACTGTTCCCCTTCGGGTGGTGGCATTTGGTTAAGTCGCTCTATCTTAAACACGACGACACGGTAGAATTCCTGCTGATTGCCATCAGGCCCGACTATCAGGCCAAGGGTGTCAATTCTCTTATTGTATCGTCCTTATACAAAGTCTTTCAGGAGAAAGGTTATAAATATGCCGAGACCAACTGCGAGCTGGAAGACAACCACAAGATGCTCAACTTCTGGAACAACCTTCCGCACGAGGTGCACAAGCGGCGCCGTGCATTCGTAAAAGATATTTAATATGAATACAATCAATCAACTTTCCCAGAGGGCAGGATGCTCCGGCGGGCGCAACCGCGGCTGCGGATGCGGCTGTCTGGGCGTGATATTGGCTCTTCTTTTGATGGGATATATGGTTCTCCGCTATTTCGGAGGCGGCATCGACATCTCCACCATCAACATCCCCGGCTTCCCTACAATAAACCAGCAGGAGCAGGAATATGACGGCGGCAGCAACCAGAACAACAATACCAACCGCTCCAACCGGGGCGGCAGCGGTCTGGACATTGACAACCCACTGCAGAACGGCATCCCGGACAACCAACCCATAGAATCAAGGGACGTATAACAGCCTATGGCAAAAAAGTGGCTTTTCGGTTTTCTGGGCTGGGCCATTTTCGGCCCTATGGGAGCTCTGATAGGGTTCCTTGCTGGCAGCGTGTTCGATATTTTCTCCTCCGGCCAGATTAGCGACGGCAGCGAAAGCGGCGGCTGGACCACCTCGCAGCAGGGCAACACGCGCACCTACACCAACACCAGGACCAACAGCGACCAATACCGCACCGGGCAGCGCAACAGCTTTATGATGAGCCTGCTGGTGCTTTCATCGGCAGTAATAAAGGCGGACGGGCGTATGTCCGATTCCGAGCTGCAGACAGTCAAGAGCTTTATCCGGGCCAACTTCGGCGCTCAGGCTGCAGAGGAGGCGGAAACAATAGTGCGGCAGCTTATGGCCAAAGATGTCAACATCTATGAGGTCGGCACCCAGATAAGGATGTATATGAACTATTCCCAGCGCCTGCAGTTGTTCCAGTATCTGGTGCAGCTGGCTCAGTGCGACGGGATGGTGCAGGCGGAGATAGATGTCCTCCAGAGCATCGCCGCAGCCGTAGGGCTGCAGGACAGTGACCGCGACAGCTTGCTTAATATATATCGCAAGGATGTGGATTCGGCCTACAAGGTGCTGGGCATAGACCGCAACGCCACGGACGAGGAAGTGCGCAAAGCCTACAAGAAGATGGCTCTCAAGTATCATCCTGACAAAGTAGCTACCTTGGGCGAAGATGTCCAGAAGGCTGCGGAAGAGAAATTCAAACGTGTCCAGCAGGCATACGAACAGATAAAGAAAGAACGCGGAATGTAACTATAAACCACTATGAAACAGCTTATCACCCATTTCACCGACAACGACCTCTACACCTTCACCTGCCAGTACTACGTGCTGCGCCAGTACCCTCGTGCGGAGGTGGAATATACTTTCATAGACCGCAACGGCACCAAATACCCCAAGGGTTTTGCGGAACTGCTGCAGGAACAGGTGAACTATATGGCAAACGTCACCATAACGGACGAAGAGGTAGAATATATGAAGGTGAAATGCTACTGGCTGCCCCTGTGGTTCTTCACCTATCTGCGCGGCTATCGCTTCAAACCCCGCGAGGTGCAAATCTCCCAGGACGAAGAGGGCCATCTGGACATTAAGGTGTGCGGCAAATGGTTCTCTACCATTATGTGGGAGATGCCGCTGCTCAGTTGCATCTCCGAACTGATTCACACCATCAACGGCGATCTTGACCGCTACGACGCCGCCCTTGAAGAGAAGCGCGCCCGCGAAAAATCGGAACAGATTTTCGGAGGCGGCCTCGTGCTGGGCGATATGGGCACCCGCCGCCGTCTTAGTTTCGACCATCAGGAGATGGTGGTAAGGGTAATGGCAGAGGTTTACAACTCTAAGAAATGGCCGGGGAAATTCACCGGCACATCAAACGTATGGCTGGCTATGAAGTACAACTTGCCGTGCCTTGGCACAATGTCCCACCAGCTCATTTCCTTCGAGGAGAACGTCAGCGGCGTGTTCGAATGTAACTTCAACGTAATGAAAAAGTTCTCCGACGTGTTCGACGGCGACAACGGTATATACCTTTACGACTGCTTTGGCGACAAGGTCTTCTTCAGCAACCTTTCCAAGCGTATGGCTATGATGTACAAGGGCCTTCGTGTGGACAGCGGCAACGAAGAGGAGCAGACCGAGCTGATTATAGACAAATACAAACAGCTGGGCATCGACCCCGCAAGCAAGCAGGTAGTTTACAGCAACGGCCTCAATATCGATCGTGCTATAGAGATCCACAAGTATGTAAACGGCCGTGTGCAGGATTCCTACGGCGTGGGCACTTTCCTGACCTGCGATGTGACCGGCTGCAAACCTTCCAACATTGTAATTAAGCTGACCCGCGGCCGCATTACGGAGCTGCGCGAATGGCACGACTGCATCAAACTCTCCTGCGACAAGGGCAAAACCCTCGGCAACCAGGAGAAATGCAAGTTTATCCTGAGTCAGATAGGCTAGAGCGCGCTATTTAAGGGCGGCGAAGGCCTGCTCCATATCGGCGATAAGGTCGTCGGTATTTTCCAATCCTACAGAAAAACGGATAAGGTCTGGCTGTACGCCTGCGGCCACAAGTTGTTCGTCGGTAAGCTGGCGGTGGGTGTGGCTGGCGGGGTGCAGCACGCAGCTGGCGGCGTCTGCAACGTGGGTTACGATGTTTATCAGCTTGAGGCTGTCCATAAACTTGATGCTGCGGCCGCGGCCGCCCTTAATGCCGAAGCACAGGACGCCGGAGCAGCGGCCGTCTTTGAACTGTTTCAGAGCCAGGTCGTGATATTTGTCGCCGGGCAGGCCGGGATATTTGACCCAGGCCACCTCCTCCTTGCCGGAGAGATATTCCGCCATCTTTTGAGCGTTTTCGCTGTGACGCTGCATTCGCACGTGCAGCGACTCCAGGCCGAGGTTCAGCAAATATGCGTTGGTGGGGGACTGGATGCTGCCAAGGTCGCGCATAAGGGTGACGGTGGCCTTGGTAATGAATGCGTTGCGGCCGAAGGTCTGAGCATAGGCCAGGCCGTGGTACGACTCGTCCGGCTGCGTCATCCCGGGAAACTTGTCGGCATACTTGTCCCAGTCGAAGTTGCCGCTGTCTACAATTGCCCCGCCCACGATGGAGGAGTGACCGTCCATATATTTGGTGGTGGCGTGCGTCACGATGTCCGCGCCCCACTCAAAGGGGCGGCAGTTGATGGGAGTAGGGAAGGTGTTGTCCACAATAAGCGGCACGCCGTGGCTGTGGGCTATGCGGGCGAACTTCTCTATGTCAAGTACATTTACAGCCGGGTTGGTGAGAGTTTCGCCGAACAGCAGCTTGGTATTGGGCTTGAACGCCGCCGCAATCTCCTCTTCCGGAGCGTCGGCATCCACGAAAGTGCATTCGATGCCCATTTTCTTCAGTGTCACTGCAAACAGGTTGAAAGTGCCGCCATAGATGGTGCTGGCGCTCACGAAATGGTCGCCCGCGTCGCACAGGTTGAGCACCGCAAACAGGTTGGCCGCCTGGCCGCTGGAAGTCAGCATGGCGCTTGTTCCACCCTCCAGAGCCGCAATCTTGGCGGCTACGAAATCGTTAGTGGGGTTCTGCAGTCTGGTATAGAAATAGCCGGACGCCTTGAGGTCGAACAGGTCGGCCATCTGCTCGCTGGTTTCGTATTTGAACGTGGTGCTCTGGTAAATTGGCACCTGACGCGGTTCACCTTTCTTTGGCTCCCAGCCCGCTTTTATGCACAGGGTTTCGGGAGATAGTTTCTTCTCTGCCATCTTTATTCTTTGTTAATGATTCGGATATCGCGCTGAGGGAACGGGATTTCTATGCCCTCGGCATTGAATGCATTGTAAATCTTTTCGCGGACATCCGACATAAGGGATATCTTTTCTTTGGGTGTGAGCCAAACCCGCACCTCCAGATCTACGCCGCTGTCGGCAAAGTTGGAGACCATAACCACAGGGTCACGGTGGGCGAATTTCTTCTCGAGCGGCTCAAGGGACTTTAGAATAACCTCGCGGGCCTTGTCCACATTGGTGCCGTAGCTGACGCTGACGGGGATTTTGCAAAGCTCGTAACTATGGCTCTTGGTTATATTCTTGAAGTTCTTGGCGAACAACTGGCTGTTGAGGAACGACATTGTGCTGCCGTCCAAAGTATCGACGGTTGTGCTGCGGATGCCCACGTCCAGAATGCGGCCGCGGATGCCGTCGCACTCTATATAATCGTTAAGATGGACGCGTCCCATAAGCAGCGTAAGGCCGCAAAGCAGGTCGTTTATGGTGTCCTTCAGGGCGAAGCCAAGGCCGACGCCCAAACCGCCGACCGCAGCCACAAGGCCCTTGCTGTCTATATTGAACAGTTTGATGACCACCACGGCATAGAGGAACCAGATAAAGATGCTGCCCAACGTGATGTAGAGCGGTATGGCTCCGGTGGTGTAGTTTTCCTTGTATATCTGCTGGAGGGCGGTCTTTATCATATGGATGGCCCATATAATGGCGAAGGCCAGCGCCACCAGAATCAATATCTTGGAGAGGGTTACCGTCACGGTGTTTGTAAAGGCGCTAACCAGGTTGGTGTGGAGGATATTTTCCGCCCAACTGCGCATACTGAACATCTGCGACGCCCAGCGGAAGCTTATTGCGAAGGTAGCTACGGTGAACACCGGGAGAATGAGTTTTTCAACCGTGGGGTTAAGCCATATCTCGCGGGCGCCATGCTCCTTGGCGTGCTTGAGTTCGTCGCGACGGACCACAAAGGTAAGGCAGGTGACGGCCTGCAGGCAGGTGAGCTGCACAATCCAGTAAATCTCCAGCATCAGCGCCAGGAAGGTGTATCCGAACCAGGCCAGCAGGCACATCGCGCCCGTAATTATGCAGGTCAGCCACATCATAACAGATGCGAAACGCTCGCGCCAGTGGCCGTGGCGCACCATAGCCGTCAGTTGCCAGATAAAGGAGATAAGCAGCACCGGAGGGATGGTGAGGTTGATTATATTGTTGCTGGCGAGGGTCAGCCGCTCGAAAATGAACACGACGGCCGTGAGCAGCACCGGCAGATAGCAGCGGAACACGCCCGCCGCCTCGTCTGCATTGCAGCGCAGCGCCACGCTCACCAGGAAAATATCTATGATAATCATCAGGTACAGGAACAAATCTACCGACGGCAGAATGTTGAAGCCCGACATAAACGTGTGGCAAACAATGTATGCCACCAGCACGAACAGGGTGCAGGCAATGGCGGCAATAATGAACCCCTTCTTGTTTATGATTCTTTCCTTGCGGAGTTTTTTCGGGAGGAACACCGTCATAAAGAGAATGGCCAGGAAAATGGAAACAGCTGCGATAAGGCCCAGCGTGAGCAGCATTATCCAGTTTTCACGGCGGGTGGTTTTGTTGGAAGAGGTGCCGCTGCCCGCCTTGATGTCTTCAAGTACGGCTTTAACGCGTTTGCCAATGTTGCCGAGCGTCTGGAAATATGATTCGCCGCCCGACATAAACACGTTGTGGCGGATGTTCTCGAAACGGTTGGCGTTGTATTCCGCCATCTCGGACATTCGGTTGGCCGCAGTTTCGTAAAGCTCCTGGTTGGTGAGAATCTGCTGCTGCAGTTCCGTGAGCCGTTCCTTTATCTCGCCGCAAATCTCCACGCAAGCCTTGCGGGCTTCATCGCCCTTGGTGGTGAGGGTGCGGGTGTCGATGCGGCCCAGGAGGTCTTCCAGTCGGTTGTAACGCTCTATCTCCGAGTCAAAATTGCCTTTCCACTTCTCGAACGGGTGCTGGTTCTTCTGGAAATCTTCCATAAGGTCTTCCAGGTTCTGGCAGGCCTGCGAAAGGCCGAACAAGCGGTTCTCCTGCTGGGTGTAGAGCACTATGGTGTATTCCTGGCACTCGTGCATACACTTGTTCATCTGCGCCCAGTAGTCGGCGCGCTGCTTTTCGTATTGGGAGATATTGTATTCCAGATTGGTCCTGTAGGCCTGCAGGTCGTCGTGGAGCTCCTTCACGGTGAGGTCCATATTCTTCTCCTTGACCACGGCTTTTGCGGGCAGGGCGAGCACTATCGCCATAAGAAAGACCGAAAGAATTCTTTTCATTGGCATAAAAGATTGTCTTAACGTGCGAAGATAATAAAAATTGCTAATTTTGAGGGTTAAAAACACTCTTATGAACATTCGCGCGATGCTGCTGCCGCTCCTGGCCGCAATTATTACAATAACCGCCTGCAAGGGCGTTCCGCAGCTAAATTCCACCAATTTAGACGAAGTTGTCAAGGCGATGACCTTGGAAGAGAAAGCAGCCCTTGTGGTGAGCTACTTCGACTATATGGGCGCCGACAGCGTCGTGGTGATGCGCACCGCCCCCATAGAGCGCCTTGGCATACCTTCCATCACCCTGGCTGCTTATGACACGCTGCTGCCGGCGGCCGACCGTTTCCCTTCTCCGCTTGCTATGGCCACTACCTGGGATGCGCAATTGATAGAGGAAACTGCCGAAATGCAGGCACACCAGGTTATGGACCTGGGTGTGGACGTGCTTCTGGAGCCCTCTCTCAACTTGATGCGCAACCTGCTTGCGGGCGGCACAAGCCGCAATTATTCAGAAGATCCTCTGGTCTCCGGCCTTGCCGCCGCCGCCACCGTTCGGGGCATTAACCACACCGGCGTGGGCGCCGCCCTCAAATATCTTGCGGCCGCCAACCAAGTCTCCTACGGCGACAAGTACGATGCCTGCATAACCCCCAGAACCTTGCGGGAGATGTATCTGCGCGGCTTCGAAATTGCCCTCGAAGGGAGCAAACCCGCCGCCGTGATGGCAGCCGGCAACAAGATTAACGGCACCTGGGCCAGCGCCAGCAGCGATTTGCTGCACAGCCTGCTGCGCGACGAGTGGAAATTCTCCGGCACTGTGATAGGAGGCTTTTGCGCAGACAGCGTGGCTGCAGAAAAGGTGGCCGCCGGTTGTGACCTGCTGGCCCCGAGTCTTAACGCCCAAAGCGATTCGCTGGTGGCCTTCGTTGCCGACGGCCGTCTTAGCGAAAGTGCCCTTGACGCCGGTGTCAAAGGGGTTCTCAAGCTTATTGTTTCGACTCCCGGGTTTCGCAAGGGAGAAGAGCACGAAGATCACGAGGAACCCGACCTCAAGGCATTTTCGCGCGCCGCTGCGGCGGACGGCATCGTGCTGTTGGAAAACAAATATGCTGCGCTTCCGCTGGCCGATTCCTTGTCCGGCTACGTAAGCGTGTATGAGGCAGCATCCGATTCTGTATATGCAATCAAACCTGCTCTGGAAGCGGCTTTGACCGAGGCCGGCTGCAGGATTTGTACCGACGCCGACAGCAGCGACGTGGCAATTGTGGTAATTACCCGCCGCAGCGGCCGGGGCGACCGTGCTATCGTGGATTTCCTGCTCACCGGCGAAGAAGAGCAACTTGTCAAGACCACCTGCGCTGAATATCACGCAGATGATAAATATGTAATTGTGGTGCTCAATATTGACGCGGTGATAGAGACAGCTACCTGGAAGGAGGAGCCCGACGCCATTCTGCTGGCGTTTGAGCCGGGCGGGGAAGGTCCCCGCGCAATTACGGACGTCCTCACCGGTGCAGTGAACCCCTCCGGTAAACTGACAGTTACCTTCCCGGTACACTATATGTTCTCACCCTCGTCCCGCAATTTCCCGGCACGGCCCGACACCGCTCTGTTCACCAGAATGAGGGCAGCAGCCGACAAGTCGGGCGGCGCTCCCGCAAGACCCGGTATGCGTCATGGGCCGATGCGTCCCGGAAGTATGCGCGGGGCAGCTCCCGGGCAGCGTCCCGGCGGCCCTCAGGACACCGCTGCAGCCCGCATCCGCCGCACCCGTTCAGATTATATGGTCAAGATGGACTCTGTAACCATCGCCTCCCGCGGCACGCGCAATGTCGATTATACACTCTATCAGGAGGGCATCTTTATAGGCTACCGCTATTACACATCTTTCCAGCGGCCCGTTTCCTATCCGTTCGGCCACGGTTTGAGCTACACTACCTTTGAATATGACGAGCCGGAGGTGATAATCAGGCGCAATTCTATGAAGGTTTTCGTGAATATAACCAACACCGGTTCGGTTGCCGGCCGCGAGGTGGCGCAGCTGTACGCGGTGACTCCGGAGAGCAGCCTTGACAAACCGGCGCTTATTCTGGCGGACTTTGCCAAGACACCGCTGCTGGAGCCGGGCGCAACCTGCACAGTCACCTTCACCGTTCCGTTCAAAGCCCTCGCATCGTTCAACAGCGCTTCTTCTGCCTGGACTATGGACGCGGGGTCCTACATACTTAAGGTCGGGTCGTCCTGCACCGACATCCGCAGCGAGGTGGCGGCCGTGGTGGGAGAGTCCTATTCCTGGCAGGCCGGGGATATACTGGAACAGCAGTATCCCATAAACGAGATGTATCTCAAGCGCTCCATCTTCCGCGAGAGGGTACGCGGAGGCGAAGGATCGTTTATGGACTCCATCCCGGCTTCCGTAAATCCCGTTGCAACCGCTCCCGACAGCCTCAAGACGGCCAATATGCAATAGCACGAAATTGTTGCCAATAAAATAGTTTTTTGCTACTTTTGCCACCGCATTAGCGGAAAAGGGAAGCAGGTGAAAGTCCTGCGCAGTTCCCGCTGCTGTAAGCCTCCGCCCCGTACGGGGTCAGAAGGGATTCGGCAATCTCGCCACTGGCCGTTAAGGCTGGGAAGGCGCCGAAGTCCCGGAGACAAGCCAGAAGACCTCCCGCGTAATGCCTTTTTAAATATTGTACGGGACACTTACAATTTTTTAAACATAACATCATGAAAAAATCATTCAGAATTTTTGCTCTTGCAGCAGTAGCAGCCCTTGCGCTCACTGCCTGTGACAAAGGACCCAAAACCGTTACTCTCGATTTCGAAGGAAGCAAGTGGGATGCACTTGTAGACAGCCCTCAGTATGGCGGCCCGCTGCTTTATGGAACCCAGGATCTTGAATATTACACCTGGACTGTAGACAATAACTACACTTGGAGCGACGGCACCACTATGTTGGAGTTTCCCGGATTCCCCGAGTCCTGGGGTTCAATATGCTTCTCCAGCGGAGGCGAGGTCATTTCTAATTATGTAGTTGCCGATTATAAGGACGCCGGCTTTACCCGTCAGCTGGAGGTGCCGGTTGCTCCCAAGAGCGGCAAGAACTTCGCTGTCCACTATGGCAGTGCAGATCCTACCGCCAAGACTAAGAAGATATCTTCTACTCCAATATATTCCCAGCTCCTTTTCTCCGACGGTGTTGAACGAGTAATCAAGAGCATCGACGTATGCCTTACCAACTACGTGCTTAACTCCTGCGTCAACGGTGACGGATATTTCGGCCCTATGACATCCAGCGAGACCGCACTGTACATCAAGGCTATCGGTTTCGATGCATACGGCACAGCGACCAAAGTTGCGACCGTCAAGATTATCGACGGCAGCGATGCTGCAGCTTACAAGGCAGGCAGCAAGAAACCCGCCTGGAAGACCTGGGATTTGAGCGGCCTCGGAGCAGTGGGCGGCATAATGTTCTGCGTATACGGCACCGACGATTGCTACGGTGAATACGGCTTCAACGCCCCCGCATACTTCGCATACGACAATATTGTTGTAGAATATACAACTGAAGAATAACCTTTATGAACAGGATTTGTCTGCCTATACTGCTGCTTGCAGCTTTTGCGGTTTCGTCTTGCAACTATCACAAGGTGATTGACGGCGAACCGCTGGGCGAGTTTTTCCGCGCCCCAACCAACGAAAGCAGCGTATATGCGGACAAAGTCCTGGACTACACTCCGGCCCCCGGCCAGTTTATAAACGCAGATGTAATTCTGCCTACCGCAGAAGCCGCCTGCGCCTGGGCCAAGGAGAGGCTGGATAGTAAACAATTTGTCTCGCTCGGTGCCTTCGGAGGCTATATAGTGGTCGGTTTCGACCACAGCATTGTGAATCTTGGCGGCGATTGTTTCGCCGTGTACGGCAATGCCATCTCCGGAGGCAGCGAACCGGGCATCGTCTGGGTGAGCCAGGATACCAACGGCAACGGCCGTCCGGACGACGAGTGGTTCGAACTGCGTGGCAGCGACTATAATGCGGATGGTTCGCTGCGCAACTACAGCGTGACCTACTACCGCCCGTCCGCTCCCGGCCAGCGCGTCCGCTGGACCGACAGCGAAGGGCAGGAGGGCACAATAGACTATCTGGCGGCTTATCACAAGCAGGATTATTATTATCCCGCCTGGATACCGGGCGCCGAATATACCCTCACCGGGAGCCGCCTCAAGGCACACAATTATGACCAATCGGGAAACGGCTCCTACTGGGTCAATCCCGATTATGGGTGGGGCTATGCCGACAATTACAACGATGTCCATAAAAAGGACGCCACGTTCCGCATAGACGATGCTGTGGATGCAACCGGCAAGCCCGTCATCCTTAAATATATCGATTTTATAAAAGTCCAGACCGCCGTCAATGCCAAGAGCGGCTGGCTGGGAGAGCTGTCCACAGAAGTACTGGGGTTCGAAGATCTCTCCATAAACGTCCGTTAAGAACCCTTGAAGGCGCGGTTTCTCATAGTTTTCGCGCTGCTCGCGGTTGTTTCCTGTATGAAATACGGCCCCCGCGAGGAAGAGGCTTTCTCCATAGACCTTTCACGCAGCGGCCTGTTCGTTATTAACGAGGGCAACTATATGTACGGCAACGCCTCGCTGAGCTACTACGACCCTGCCACGGGCGCTGTAGAAAACGAGGTTTTCGCACGCAGCAACGGCTTTTTGCTGGGCGATGTGGCACAGTCGGCCGTGATGTACGACGGCCTGCTCTGGGTGGTGGTCAACAATTCCGGGGTTATATTCGCATTAGACCCCGCAACATTCCGGGAGGTGCGCCGCATCACCGGCTTCACCAGCCCGCGATATATACACTTCCTTGGGCCTCACAAGGCCTACGTGACACAAATCTGGGATCCGCGCATCTACATTGTGGATCCTACCGCCTGCACCATCACAGGCTATATAGAAACCGATATGGACTTCGAAACCGGTTCCACCGAAATGATGGTTCAAATAGGGAAATACGTCTACATTAACTGCTGGTCCTATCAGAACCGCATCCTGATGATAGATACAGATACGGACACTATAACAAAAGAACTGGTTGTCGGCATCCAGCCTTCGGCATTAATCAAGGACTGCAACGGTAAACTCTGGACCATAACCGACGGCGGCTACGAGGGGAGCCCTTATGGACATGAGAGGGCAACCCTGGCAAGAATCGATGCCGACAACTTTGTTATAGAAAAGACCTTTACTTTCGATTACGGCGATACGCCGCGGGCCCTTACAACCAGCAGCGACGGCCGGTGGCTTTACTGGATCAACGACGGCGTCTACAAAATGCCCGCAGAGGCCCAAATTCCGCCGTCTGAGCCGATAATCGCCTCCGGTGGTACAATCTACTATTCGCTCACAATAAGCCCGGAAAACGGCGATATTTACGTTTCTGACGCAATCGACTATACGCAGAGCGGGGTAGTGATGCGCTATTCTGCTTCCGGCATTCTGCTGGGCACTTTCAACGTCGGGGTCAATCCAGGTAATTTTTGTTGGAGGGCTGCTCAGTGACGCGTTGTTTTAGCATATTCATCGTCACGCTTGTGTTGAGCCTGGTAACTACCGGATGGGCGGCGGCCCAGAACGACTGGTGGAACGGCGACCCTACTTTCGTAACCCCGATAGAGGAATCGGCGGTAGTGGCGGAACGCCCCTTGAGCGAGATAGGGCAGCAGAAGACCGAGCTGGATTCGACCGCACTGGCACTTATAGTGTCACAATCGATGGCAGATGTATTAGCCTATAATTCAGCAATATTTGTAAAACAATATGGCCGTGGCAGCCTAGCTACTGTCTCCTTCCGCGGCACAGCGGCATCGCACACACAGGTCACCTGGAACGGTATGAAAATCAACTCCCCGATGCTGGGTATGACCGATTTCAGTATGATTCCGTCATATTTTACCGACCGGGCGGCTCTGCTGCACGGCTCGTCGTCCCTTTCTGTGACCGGCGGGGGGCTGGGCGGGGCTATTTTGCTGGAAACAGCGCCGGAAGTGCGTGAAGGACTGGAATTGAACGCAGTTCTTGGCGCAGGTTCGTTTGGCACCTGGGATGGCTTTTTAAAGATTGGTTACGGCACCGGCCGCTGGCAGTTTAATACGCGCTTTGCGGCGACATTATCTCGTAACGACTTTACATACAGGAATTATAACAAGAAAGTTTACACTTTCGACGAGGCTGGATTACCTACCGGTAAGTACTATCCCATAGATACCAACCGTTGTGGCTCAATTCGTGATTTACATTTGTTGCAAGAGGTTTATTACAAGGTAGATAATAACAATAAATTAAACTTTAACTTCTGGTACACCGGTTCACTCCGGGGGGTGCCAATGCTAAGTGTTGACTACCGGGAAGGGACCTCCTATACAAACCAGCAGGCAGAGAATACCATGCGTAGCGTTCTGGGGTGGGATCATACGGGTGATTCCTACATACTGAACAGCAAGGCAGGGTGGCTGCATACCCGCCAGAACTACGATTTTGCCCGAGACAAGGGCAACGGCACTATGGCCGCTATGGTTGCCAGTCGCAGTAATATCAATACTTTCCACGCCCAGTCGGAACTCAAGTTATTCCTTGCAGAGCACCTTATGCTTAATGCGCAGCTAGCTGCTTATCAACATTTTGTGAAGAGTACCGACCGTAATGCTTTAAGTAGCGCCGACGCATCACCTGCCGATAAAATAACAATTGGTTACGAAGAAGCTCGTTTCGAAACAAGCGCCTATATGGGAGTTAAGTGGAACGCCACCAGCCGCCTCGGACTGGCAGCCGCACTGCGCGAAGAGCTCTACGGAAATTCACTTTCTCCATTGATTCCTGTAATTAATGTTGATTATTTGATAACCAATAAGTTAACAGCCAAAGCAAGTGCCAGTCGCAATTTCCGTTATCCAACTTTGAACGACCTCTACTTCCTCCCCGGCGGAAACCCCGATTTGCTCCCAGAGAGCGGGTATAGCTACGATGCCGGCCTTGCGTTTGCCGATGCCCGCGCAGATGCCTGGAGCCTCAAGGCCTCCGCCACTTGGTTCGACTCATATATAGACAACTGGATTGTTTGGATTCCTACTTTCAAGGGGTACTGGACGCCCAGAAATGTGCGTAAAGTACACGCGTACGGCATAGAAAGCAGGGCGGAAGGTAAGCTCAGGCTGGCAGACGACTGGATGGCAGAAGGCGTCGGCAGCTTTGCCTGGACGCCCAGCATAAACCACGGTGACCCCGCCGATTGGGCGGACGAGGCCATTGGAAAACAAATTGTATACGTGCCTAAATTCTCCGGCTCTGCGGTTGCATCATTATTATATAAAAGCTATAAGTTAACCTATAAATGGTGCTGGTATAGTGAACGTTACACAACAAGTGACAATGATATGGCAACCCGCATCGGCAGGGTGCTGCCATATATTATGAACGACATTGTGTTGGAAAAGCGCTTTGCCGCAGGGGGAACCGGTATCACCTTGAAGCTGGCTGTAAACAATATCTTTAATGAGGAATACGAATCGGTATTGAACCGCCCGATGCCCGGTCGAAATTTTGAATTATTTATTGAAATAACGCCGCATTTTATAAAGTAAATCAATGTTTTACAAACGTATTATCATACTCTTGGTTTCGATTTCGCTGCTGCTTTCTTCGGCCTCTTGCGGTCATAGGGGAACAGCTGCCTTCGATGAGCCTCAATCCGTCGACAGCCTGCTATATGCAAACGGATTGAAAATAGCTTATTATAAAGATTTTACAAAGGTTACTTTAAGAGACCCTTGGGATACACTCAAGACACGCAAGGAGTATGTTCTGGCACCGAAGTCTTTACTAAACGGCCGTCCCGGCCTGACCGACACTCTTGGCAAACTCGGCATTCTTGTCCCGACTCCTGTAGAAAAGGCGGTTATTTATACCTCTGTGCACGCAGCTATGGCAGAACAACTCGGCCTTCTGGACAAGGTGGTCGGGGTTTGTGAACCTGAATACATCACTTCAAGTGAGATATTACGAAGAGTTGAAAATCAAACTATTGCAGATTTAGGGCAATCTACCTCACCGAACGTCGAAAAGATAATAAACCTGAATACAGAGGTCATAATTGCCTCCCCGTTTGAAAACAGCGGGTATGGAGCGGCGGAGAAATTGGGGATACCCATTATAGAGGCAGCCGACTATATGGAGAGCCACCCCCTGGGGCGCACCGAATGGATCCGCTTCTACGGCCTTTTGTTCGGATGCCGCCAGAAAGCCGACTCCGTTTTTAATGCGACCTGCAGCCGTTACGATACTCTTAAAAACGTTTGTAAACAATTACAAACGCGTCCTACAGTTATTCTGGAACGGAAATGGGGCCAGACCTGGGCTGTACCCTCCGCCGGAAGCTACGTCGGCTGCCTGCACCGCGACGCCGGGGCCGACTATGTTTTTGCCGGCCTTACCGGCACCAGCAGCGTACATATGAGCTTCGAACAGGTGTTTGAAAAGGGGTGTGACGCCGATTTCTGGCTTATGAAATATGGCGGAAACCGCCCTCTTACCTACGACGACCTCAAGCGGGAGTACCTCCCTTACTCCGAATTCAATGCTTTCAAAACGCTGAATATCTATGCTTGTAACACACTTGTGACGACTTATTACGACGATATCACCCTCCACCCGGACCAGATTCTGGCCGACTTAATATACATTTATCACCCGGAATTGCTGCCGGACCACCGGCTAAAGTATTACTTCCCGCTTCAATCGAAGTAATGGAGGTTCTTGCGGTTCATAATCACGTAGATGATTATGGGCGCACCCACAATGGAGGTAATGGCGTTGAGCGGCAGCGGACCGCCGGTCGCCCCAAGATTTGCCAGGAAATTGCAGAGAAGCGCCACCACGCTGCCCGAAAGAATTGTCACCGGCACCAGATTCCGGTGGTTGCTGCTGCCCAGCAGCAGGCGTGCGATGTGCGGCACTGCCAGCCCTATGAAGGATATCGGGCCGCAGAAAGCCGTTACGGCAGCGGTCAGGACGCCGGTAATAATAAGAATTGCCAGCCGCGAACGGCGCACATTAATGCCAAGATTCTCTGCATAAGAATCGCCAAGCAGCAATGCATTGAGCGGCTTTACCAAAAGTAAAGACCCAACCAGCCCGGCAACCGTGAACGACACGAACCAGGGGAGTTTATCCATAGAAACGCTGCTGAAATCGCCCATTCCCCACATCACATATTGGTGCACCTTGTCCGCCGAAGCATTGAAGTTCAGAATGGATATCACGGAAGATGCAAGGTATCCAACCATAATACCAATAATGAGCAGCATCACGTTATTGTGCACTTTTCGGGAAAACCATATTATTATGGCCAGAACTATTGCCGCCCCGGCGAATGCTGCGAAAATGGTGGTTAAATAGCTCGTAGTGGAAATATACAGCATCGCCAGAGCGACGCCCAGATTGGCGCCGTCGCTTATACCCAGTATCGACGGCCCCGCCAGCGGATTCTTGAAGAGCGTCTGCAACTGCAGGCCGCTCACTGCCAGCGCGGCTCCGCCCAGCAACGCGGTAACGGCCTGCGGCAGTCGCGACCCCAGCACAATCTGGTTCCAGCTCTGCTGCACCGACATCTTGCCTAACAGTATCCTTATCGCCTCCGCAAGGGGAATCTTGACCGGCCCGGCCAGGATGTTGGCCAAAAAAAGCAGCAACAGCGCCAAGCCCAATAACAGATAGACTGCCGCAAAGTTGCCTCTATTCTGCTGCTGTTTCATTATTATCTGTTTTTTTGCCGCCGCCAATCATATGTAAATAGCAGGCAAGGCCCAGCAATACAATGAATACGGCGTGTATTTCGTGGTAGAGGGTGGCGTACAGTATGCCCATATCCCAGGAAATGCCGTACAGGCCAATTGTGGCGGCCACCAGGTAGTGAAAAGCCCCGATACTGCCGGGCACCGGCACCGCGCTGGCCACGCCTCCGATTGCGGCAATGAAAGTTGCGTCCAGCAGGCCCAGGCCGTCCATAACCGGCATCGCGCGGAGTATGCACCAACTCATAAGGATGTACATCACCCAAATTACCACCGTGGTTATTGCAATGAGCAGTTTATTGCGGCTCTTGCCGAACGCCCCTACACCTGCCCACAAGCGGCCAATAGAATCTGCAATCTCGCCGCAAATCCTGCTGCGCTGCCGGTTGCGGCGAACCAGAACTACAAACACGGCAATAGCCACCGCCACGGCTGCCAGCACCCACCAGAGGGTAGTGTTGCCCGCCAATGGCCGCACAACGTTCTCATCGAAAAACGCCCCAAGCCGTCCGTCTCCAAAAATAATGGACACGGCAAGCATTATTACGAGGGCAATAATATCCCAAATCCGTTCGCAAAGCATCGTGCCCAGCGCCTTGTCGAATTCCAGTTTCTTGGTTGTGACATAACCGGTGCGTACAATTTCGCCCGCTCCAGGCAGCGCAGTGTTCACCACGTTGCCCACGTTGAGCGCGTCCCACACACGCACGAGCTTGATGTCGCCGTCAAAGGCAGCCATCATCTCCCGCCAGCGGACGGCCCGGAAGAAAAGCGCCCCGACGGAAGCTATCAGAAACAGGAGAATCCAGACCCAGCGGGTTTGCGACAGGCCATCCAGAAACACGGCCCAGTCTACCTTGCGGAAAGCAATATAAACCAGCAGCGCTGCTAGCAGCGCCAGCGCAATGTACTTTAGGGTCTGTGCGGCCTTGTTCTTTGAGGAAGCCATCAGAAATGTATTTCTTCGCAAAAGTACTAATTAAATGCCACGGGGCAAAAAGAAAGGGTGGCAGAATGCCACCCTTGTCAATGGGAGTTTTTATGTTATCTGCGGCGGCCGTTAGATGCGCCTGCAGTGGTAGAATTGCCGGCCTTGCGGCTTACGTTAGTGGAACCGGTCCTAGCGGGAGCGTTTGCAGAGGTGCGACGGGCGGAATTAACATTGCCGCTGTGGCTGCCGGTGCTAGGCTTTGCCTTGGGTGCGTTGGTAACATTGCCGGTGCTGGGTTTGCCTGCGGGCTTGTTTCCTACGTTGCCGTTGTGGTTTCCGGTAGTGGGCTTGCCAACGTTACCGTTGTGGTTTCCGTTACCTACGTGACCTCCGTTATTGGGCTTGTTGGGTTTCACATCGGGCTTGGGAGCCGGTTTGGTGTTGTGTCCCAATGCGCCCTTGGGCGGATCATTGTGGTAGATTCTGGTGCCGTGGCGGTAGGTGTTGTAGACCCTGGGTGCCGGACGGTAGAAGCGGTTGTGTGCGTAGCGGTCGTAGATTGCGAACCTGTATGCACGATTGTAAATAACAACCGGTCTGTAGAAGTATTCAGCCGCGATAAATGCTCTGTACTGCCAGGTATCGAGCACATACTCGAGCTCGCGAACGCGACGGTTCCAGGCGATGCCGAACAGGTCGGTGGTGCCAATCAGGCTGGAGTAATAATCGAGGTTGATTTCGTAGACGGCGTCGTACTGGTCGTCTGTAAGACTGAGCTCATACGCCATCTTGTCGGTGAGGAAGAATGCTTCCTTGCGGGCCCTGGTGTAGGACATCGCGTCTG
The DNA here is from genome assembly GCA_017616475.1 of Bacteroidales bacterium. Classification (GTDB taxonomy): domain Bacteria; phylum Bacteroidota; class Bacteroidia; order Bacteroidales; family UBA932; genus Equibacterium. The sequence continues at coordinate 26,496 of JAFZYD010000080.1, read as the reverse complement.
CCTGCATTGCTGCGAATGCGAGAAGGGCAGTTACAATCAAAATCTTTTTCATGGCTTTGAGTTTTTAGTGGTTGTTGTTCGTAACAGTGTAAACCAACTAGCGTGCCAAAACTCAAAAAACGCCGGCCAGGGTGCATATAAACGAGGTCAACAAAGCATTTTGTTGACTAAAAAAGGGCAAAAGTAAACCGGTAAACGGGGTCGTTTACCGGTCTACTAAAAATTTTTAAAAAATTTTGCGTTATGCTTTCTTCTCGCGGAGCAGAACAAAGGCGCAGAGGGCAAGATAGGCCACGCAAACGGCAATAATTACCAGCGAGCCGAGCTGCGAACCCATAGAATCTGCGGTGATACCCATAAGCAGGGATACTATGGCGCCGCCCACAATGCCCATAATCATAAGACCGGAAATCTCGTTGGCCTTCTCCGGAAGGTTGTTGATGCCGAGCGATATGATGATGGAGAAGACACTGGCGCTGAAGAAGCCGATAACGCCGATGAGGGCGAGTACGGGCCACTGGCCGCGCACAAAGAACAACCCTGCGAGGGCGCAGGCCACGATAATTATGGCAATCTTGAAGAAAGTGCGGTCCGCCATCTTGGAGAGGAGGAACGCCCCCACAAAGGCGCCTATCATCTTGCATATAAGATATACTGTGCAGCCGAAGCTGGGGTCGGCCATATCGGATCGTTCTGCAAGCAGGCCGGGGGAGACGTAGTTCATACCCACGTCCAGACCTACCACGAAAAAGATACCCAGGAAGCAGTAGAGGATATACCTGTTGCCGAGCAGTTTGAAGGCGTCGACAAAGGTCTGCGCAATGGATTTGTCGCTCTCCACAGGGGTCTCTTCGATTGCGGTGAACCTAAGCCAAATGAAAGCGATGAGGGCAATGAGCGCATAGGCGGGGAACATATATTTCCACGAACCGGCCATATTGATGCAGGCCTGAGCCATAAATGCTGCACTGGCGCCCGACAGGGCCTTGAGCACCTGGCCGGCGGAGATGTAGCTCGAGAGCGAACCTTTTGCCCCGGCGGCGTCCTGCAGCAGCGGATTCAAGGCGACCTGGATAATGGAGTTGCCTATGCCCAGCAGGATGCAGACAATAAAGAAGGTGGCAAGATTGAAATGAATAAGAGGGATTATGAGACCCAGGAAGGTCAGCACTATGCTTATGTTGACCATTTTCTTGCGGCCTATCTTGTTCATAAGCACGGCGGTGGGGACGCTCAAGAAGAGGAACCACACAAAGATTGCCATAGGCACCAGGCTGGCCACGGTGTTGCTTAGGGCGAACTGCTCCTTGGCGTAGCCGGTAATTACGCCCACAATGTCTCCGAAACCCATCACTATGAAAGCGAACAGGACGGGAATGATTACAGATTTCTTGTTGCTCATATTATTGATAGAATTGAATTAGCTACTGGCGATTTAGAACGACGGTCTGCGACTTGACCCCTTTCTTTATTTGTTTCTCGGTGAGAATGTCCTGCAGAGTCAGCTCCGTGTCGGTTAAGGAGAGCACCTTGTAGTTCTGGACCTCCTTAAGTTCGGAAATGATGGACTTTTTGACCGGCCCCACAACCATAGTCTTTATAATGCCGCCGCCGGGCATATCGTCCATATTGGTGGTCACTTCCACCTTGGGCTTCTGCCCTTTGGCAGGGGTTAGCACCAGCGTGGACCCGTCGTAGGCAAGGGTGCCGGAGTGTGTGCAGGTAATTTCAATCACAAAGTCGACTTCTTCGGGGTTGCCGTCCTTGTCTTTGGATTTGAATTTGATGGTGGCCACGGCGGTGACTTTCTGGGAGAAAGCCTCTCCGTTGAAGCGGAAGCGGACGTGGCTGGTCATCTCTATATCGCCCCTGGCCCCCTGTTCCTCCACTTTATCCTTTGCGTTGTCGGTGTAGCTCCAGGTGCCGTTGATGGTTTGCGCGGCTGCAGAAAGCACCGCCAGCATCATAACTGTAAAAACAATTAATCTCTTCATATCCACTAGAACTTAAACAGCCATTTTAGCAGGAACCACAACACGGGCACCAGAAGGGCTGGGAGCATATTAAGGGTTTTCTTGTCGGTGATTTTGAGCAGCGACAATCCGGAAGATACAATAAGCAGGCCACCGACAATGAGCAGCTCGCTCATCAAGGCGTCGCTTATGGCGGTGCTGGAAATCTTGGCTACGAGCCAGAAAAGCCCCTGCCAGCAGAAGAGCACCGGCGCCGCCAGAATCATACCGATGCCGTAGGTAGATGCGAAAATGAACGACGACACAAGGTCCAGCGTGGCGTTGGTAAAGAGCAGCGTATGGTCGCCTTTGAGCGCGCTTATCACCGGCCCCAGCATAGAGAGCGGGCCTATGCAATAGAGCAGGCAGGCGGTGGCAAGTCCGTCCGCAAGGCGGGAAGAGGGGCGGGAGGGAGTCTGCACCTGAGATTCGCCGTCCGATGAGGCCTGGACCTCCTGGCTGCCGCGCTTCTGGAATTTGTTCACCAGACGATGGAACCGGCCGTCTATATCCAGCGCTGTGCCTATAACCGCGCCAAGCGCGATGGCCACCACAAACAGCACCGGATATTCGCTCTTAGGCATATTGCTGATTGTGGCATTGAGGCCTATGCCCAGGCAGGCAAGGCCCAGGGCGGTGTAGACCGCCTCCTTGTATTTATCTTTTATACCACGGTGCAACAGGGAACCGAGTATGGCCCCCAGTATAATTGTACCGGTATTTACAATTGTTCCAATCATAGTGCGCCGGATGCCGTTTCAAGGGCGTCCGGGCTGTTTTTTAGAGGCTGTCGCCAAAGTCTGCTCGGTACTTCTTCACCAGTTTGTCCTGCCAGTCGCTAACGGGCGCCAGGCGGCCGAAGAAGAAGCGGAGCACGGCGGGCTCTTCCGTAAAGGTGAGGCCGCCAATGAGTTTGCGGTTGTCCCACACCCATTTAACGCGGTCGCATACATATTCCAACTGCGAGAGGGTGAACACGCGGCGGGGCACTGCCAGGCGGAGCAGCTCCAGGGCGGCATAGCGCTCGCTGCCGTCGCGCTCGCGCTGCTCGCTTATGGTGCCGCGCTCCATACCGCGGATGCCGCCGGCAATGTACATCGCTGCGCCAAGGGCGCCTGCAGGATACTGGCCGTGAGGCATATCGGGGAAGAATTCGCTGGCGTTAAGGTGCACGCCAAGGCCGCCCGCGGGCCTTACCACGGGCACGCCGTATGCGTGCAGTTCATTCACCATATGCTCAATGAACATAGGACCCTGGTTGATGTATTCTTCGTCCAGAGTTTCGTACAGGCCGACAGCGATGGCCTCCATAGAACGCACCTCCATACCGCCGTACGTCAGGAAGCCCTCGTACAGGGGGACGTATTCCTTCATACGGAGCATCAGCTTTTCGTTGTTGGAGCAGATGCAGCCGCCGCGGGCGAAGCCGAGCTTGCGGGCGGAGAAGTAAACGATGTCCATATCGGCGCAGAGCTCGAACATAATCTCCTTTATGGTCTTGTCTTTATAGCCCTCTTCGCGGGTCTTTATAAAGTGGAGGTTGTCCTGCAGCAGGGATGCGTCCATAACGCTTATGATGCCTTCTTCGCGGCAAATCTGGGCCACTTCGTGCATATTGCGGGCGGATATGGGCTGGCCGCCTATAAGGTTGGTGCCGGTTTCGATGCGGAGCCACTGGATTTGCTCGCGGTGGTCCTTTATGAATTGTTTGAGGCGGGGGATGTCAAAGTCGCCTTTGAAGGGATCCAGATTGTTGGCGTCCAGACCTTTGGCTGCAACAAGTTCCACTACATCGGCGCCGCAGCGGGTAATGTGGGCCTTGGTGGTTGTAAAGTGAAAGTTCATAGGCACCAAATCGCCGGGACGGCAGAAGGCCTCTGCAATTATGTTTTCGCAGGCGCGGCCCTGATGTGCCGGGAGAAAATCGTTTAGACCCATTGTCTCCTTGATGGCTGTTTTGAGCCTGTAGTAGGTTTCGCTGCCGGCGTAGGCGTCGTCCGCCTGGAACATAGCGGCCTGCTGGTTGTCGCTCATCGCATTCACGCCGGAGTCGGTGAGCATATCTACATAGATATCCTTGTTGTGCAGCAGGAAGGTATTGTTGCCAGCTTCCTCCATTTTTTTCTGGCGCTCTTCCACGGGAAGGAGATAAAGTTTTTGAACAATACGCACTTTGTGCATTTCAAGGGGCACTTGGTGTTCCGGACGGTAGAATTTGACGTTTGACATTGTATACGTTGGTTTAATGTGTTATTATCTGCTGCTAAAGTACGCAAAAAATGCCATTGAGTGACAATTTTATTGCAGCAGAGGCAAAATTAGCTACCTTTAGCGAAAATTTAAATATCCATTATGAAAAAAATCTTCGTTTTGCTGGCTTTTGCCGCACTTTTCTTGTCCAGTTGCAAATCAGAACACAAGATTGCCATAACTGCCCACCGCGGCTTTTGGAATTGCGAAGAGTCGGGCTATCCCGGCAACACCATTTCATCGCTTCGAACTGCCCAGGACAACGGTTTCTGGGGTTGTGAGTTCGATGTTCATATCACTGGCGACGACCAGTTGCTGCTGAACCACGATGCAACTTTGTTCGACAAGAATATCCACGAGATGCCCATTGACACCTTCCTGGCTATGGTGCTTCCCAACGGGGAGCATCCCGCATCTGCAGACGATTTTCTGACCCAGGCAGAAAAGAGCAAGATTATGTTGGTATGGGAACTCAAGCCGCACGAAACCGCAGAACGTGAATATGAGATGGTAGACAAGACCATCGATCTGCTCAAGGCTCACAATCTGTACAGCCCCAAGCGGGTTATGTTCATCTCCTTCAGCCTTAATATTTGCAAGCGAATCGCCGAGCTCTGCCCTGAGTTCACCAACCAGTTCCTTCAGGGAGCCGAAAACGACTACTCTCCCGAGGATATCTTTGCGATGGGCATAAACGGCATCGACTATCATTTTTGCAAGTTCGACCAGCATCCCGACTGGGTGGAGCGCGCCCATAAGCTCGGTATGAGCGTCAATGTGTGGACGGTAGACCAGCCTGAGGACATACAGCGTATGATTGATATGGGTGTGGACTGCATAACCACAAACGAACCCCTCAAAGTCCGCGAACTCCTCGGCAAAAAAGAACTCCGCTAAAGCCACAAGAAATACTACCCATAAGCCGGCGATCTCCAGCCGGCTTTTTTTCACTGTCTAAAGAAACCCAACGTCGCAATACCTGCGCCGTTAGTGACGTCCGGCACGCTCCGCTGATGTTTGCCGGCCTGGCTTGGCGTGGCACCTACGTGGCTATATATCAGTTATTTACACAATGTCGCTTGTGTAAAAATGCGCAAGCAAGATGTTGTTAATGGCTGGGTATGAGGTGGATAGCTGCCACGCTATTGGACCATCGCAGCTAAAAGACTTGGTAGAGGAGGAAGGATAAGAGGGTGAGGGCGAGGCCGACGAGGGTTTCGTAGGGGATGAGGCGCATCCGTTCGGGGACGGACATTCCCACGCAGCCGCCGGTGGCGTTGAAGAAGGAGCCGTGGGGGAGGTGGTCCAGCACGGTGCAGGAGGCGTTGACCAGGGCGGCGGCGGAGACCGGCGCGATGCCGGTGCCAAGAATTGCACCTGAGAACGATGCAGAGGCAATTGTGGCGCCCGCCGTGGTAGAAGCTGTGGCTGCGCACATCAGTATGCCGGCCACCGGAGCCAGCAGCGCGCCCGCGCCCCAGCCGTTAAGCAAACCGACAATCTCCGTTGTAATAGACGAGGCCTTGATGATGCCGGCTATGGCGCCTGTGCCAACAAGCAGCACCGCCACCGGAGACATCTTTTCCAAGCCGTAGCGCAAGCTCTCCAAGGTCTTGCGCCACTTGCCGGTGGCAATCAGACCGAACAGGCCGCCCGCCGGCAGCGCCACTATCGGGTCTATCGAAATGTCGAAAAGCGGGCGCAAAGCCAGCAGCAGCACAGCCACCAGCGGACCCGAGACGCTCGCCAAGAAAGAGGGGAGATCCTTTTCTGCGCCGGCGCTGTTGTCGGCCGCAGCGGCAACAGGCGACTTGCGGCCCGGCATAAGCGGAATAATGAGCCAGACAGTGATAGCCAGACCGATGACGGCCGGGATAAAGTTGGCCAGCATCACGCTCTGCAGCTGCGCTCCGAAATTTTCTGCCGCCACAATCGTATTCGGGTTGGGGGAGATAATATTGCCGCATTTGCCGCCGCCAATCATAGCCAGCATCAATTTGGGCAGCGGTGCGCCCGACCTGCTGCCAAGCATAAGGGCGACGGGAGCGATGGTAATTACCGCCACGTCAATAAAGACCCCGGCGGCGCAAAGCAACATAGCCGACAGCGCCAGCGCCAGATAAATCTGTTTGGCACCGAGCCGCTTGATTATGGTTGCGGCGATAGATTCCGCCGCACCTGTAACGACCAGCATACCGGAAAGCACCCCTGCGGCCAGGATGCGGACTATGGCGGGGGTGATGTCCTTCACTCCCGAAACCATCTCCGTGACCGTGGTCTGCATACCCCATCCGGAAAGCAGACCGCCCGCAATCGCCCCCAGAAAGAGGGCGAATACAGGCGGAATCTTTCTGATAATGAGGATTATGGCCAGTGCCAATCCTATGAGGGCTGCAATTGCGCTGTTCATCTGCTATAGAGAAGCGAGGTTCCTGGGGTTGAAAAGATTCTTGCCTTCCGGCGTGTAAGCATACTCTATGCGGTCGGCATAGTGTTCTTCCACCTTGCCGCGAACCATCTTCATTGTAGAGTTCATCATCTTGTTGGCGATGGTGAAAGGCTCGTCGCAAATAACAACGGCGTTGGGCAGCCAGCGCTCCGGGAACAAGCCTTCGTGCGGCTGGCCCTTGCGGTAACTGTCAATCTCATCCTGGATCTTTTGCAACATAGCCTTCTTGCCATCTTCCGAAGCAGGGTCGAGCCCCTTGCTCTTGGCAAACTCAGCCAAGGCGTCCTTGGCAGGCACAATCATTACGATGGTGTAGGGCGACTGGTTGTTGTGAAGCACGGCGGCATCAACATACTTGGAAACCTCCGGGAGGCTGTCCTCGAACCCTTCTGGAGAATACTTCTCGCCGTCAGAAGAAATAAGCAGCGATTTAAAACGGCCCACGACATACAAGAATTCGTGGTCCCAAGGGCAGATGTAGCCCATATCGCCGGTATAGAGCCAGCCGTCTATAACAGTCTTGGCGGTGGCTTCCGGATTCTTCCAATAGCCCGCCATAACGTTTTCGCCGCGAATCACAATTTCGCCCTTCTGTCCGATGGGCACCTCATTTCCCTGTTCGTCGCAAATCTTGATGTCCATAGGTTTAACCAATCGGCCGGAGGAACCGAAAATGGCGTGGCCGGCAGAATTGGCGCAGATGATGGGAGTGGCCTCGGTTAGACCGTACCCCTGGAACATTGGCATTCCGACCGCGCAGAAGAAGCGCTGGAGCTCGATGTCGAGCAGCGCGCCGCCGCCGACAAAGAACTTCATACGGCCGCCGAACCCCTCGCGCACCTTTTTGAAGATGAGCTTGTCAAAAATCCACATAAGCGGCTTGCGCCACCAATTGAGAATTCCGCCGCGGTTGTAGTACTCTTTGTTATAGGAGATTGCGTTCTTTACCGCAAAGTTGAACAACTTGACGGTAGTGGGTCCCTTGGCCTTTATGCTGCTCTCTATGTTCTTCTTGAAATTACGGGCCAGCGCCGGCACGGAGAGCATCACGTGCGGCCGGGTCTCCTTGATGGCAGTCGGAACATTCTTGAGGGTGGCAAGTGCATTCTTGCCTATAGGCACGAAGGCGATGCTGCCTGCATAAAACATCATTGTGTACATACCCGCCACGTGGGCAAAACAATGGTCCAGGGGGAGAATGATGAGCATAGTGGCTCCCTTGCCAATTGATATGACGCTGTTGCCCTGGGCCACGTTGGCCGTGTAGTTGCGGTGGGTCAGCAAGATGCCCTTGGGGTCGGCGGTGGTGCCGGATGTGTAGCTTATATTGGCATAATCGTCCGGGCCGACGCTCTTCCAGCGCTCTTCGAAATCGGCGCGGCGCGTCGCCAAAAACTCATCGCCCAGCGCCTGGACTTGGGACATACGTATCTCTTTATCCTCAAGCTCCTTGAAATCGAAAGCCGTATCGTCAAAGACAATCACCTTTTTGACCTGCGGGCACTTGGGCAGCGCCTCGCGAATCTTGGGCAGGTGGTTACCTGACACCAGCACCCACTGCGAATCGGAATGGTTGATGCGGAACACCAAATCTGCCACTTCTCCCAAATTTACAGATAGGGGCACATCGGTGGCACCGGCGTACATAGCACCCAGTTCGGCCAGAATCCACATTGCGCGGCTTTCGGACAGCAGCGCAATCTTGTCTCCCTTTTCCAGGCCGAGCGACATAAGGCCGGCGCCTATGCGGTAAGCCTCCTCGCGGGTCTGCTGCTGCGTGGTTTCTTTCCACACACCGCCCACCTTTTCTTTAAGATAGACGCTGTCGGCATATTCGTGGGTGTACTTTTCTACAAAATCCAGAATTGTGGGTCTTGCGGGATAATCACTCATAATATTTTGCTTTTAAATAACGCAAAGGCCACCAGCGGGAGAGCCGTTGGTGGCGATATGCGTCAAAGATTAATTGTCAAGCTTATTTCTTTTTCAAGAAGCTGCCGAGGATGCTGGTGGCTGCGCCAAGAATGCCGCTGCTCTTGCCACCCTTGAGGGTGAGGAGGATGTCGTTAAGATCGACATCGCCGTCGCCGTCCTGGTCCTTGATAAAGTTGGACAGACCGCCCAGTACCTTGGGGATAAGGCCGGTGAGGCTGCTGTTGAGCACGCTGCCAAGATTGAGTTTGCTAAGGATGTTCTTGGTGAACAGGCTGCCTGCAAGTTCGGTAATGGGGCTGGAAGCAGCGCTGGAAGCGCCGGTGAGGAGGCTCTTGATTTGCTCCAGACCGCTGGGCTTGGTTGCAGTTTGGGTAAGACTGCCAAGAATTGACTGGCCAAGACCGTTGAGCACGGTATCCTTAACGTTCGAAGGGATTTCTACTGCGCCAGCATAGTTCTTGACCTGCTGCATAATAAGATCACTGATATTTGCCATAATGATTTTAGTTAATAATTAGTCATTTATATGCCAAATATACTAATTCTTTTTTAAAAGTATACTGGGTAGGTAACAAATTGCAGCCACAACCATACCGTTTATTGCAGGGAAGCCCCACTTGACCAGATTGGCAACTACAGCGCCCAGCACGACGCCCGCGATGGCCCACCAATTGACTGTCTTGATTGGCATAGTGCCATCCAGATATTTCTTGCGGTTGGTGAAATAACTCAGGATGAGGATTATGCCGATGGGCGGCAGGGTGCAGTTGAGCACGTTGAGCCAGCCGCAGAAATTCCAATAGAGCCAAACGGCCGCAACGGTGCCTATTATGCCGGAAATGAGCACCATCGCCTTCTTGCTCTTGCCAAATATATTGGAAAGTCCCAGGCCGCCGGTGTAGAGGGCGTTGTCGTTGGTGGTCCAGATGTTCAAACCGAGCACCAGCACAGCTGCGTAGAAGAGGTTGAGATTCAACATCACATCAAAGATGTCGTTTCCACCGGCGTAGATGCTGGAAACGGCGCCGAACAGGAACATCAAGCTGTTGCCAATGAAGAAGGCTATTACGGTGGTCCAGAGGCCCACCTTGGCGCTCTTGGCGAACCGGGTGAAGTTGGGCGTCGCGGTTCCGCCCGAAACAAAACTGCCCACCACAAGACCGGCGCCGGCAATCAGGCCGAGGTTCTTGCTGCCCTGCGCAAACTGCTCCACCAGGCCGCGGTCGCCCTGACGGATGGCCAGAATCATTGCTGCAGTGCCCAGAATGGCCACCAGAGGAACTGCTATATAACTGATAATGGTGAGACTCTTGATGCCGAAATATGCGCTGGCGGTCATCAGTATGCCTGCAATTGCAACCAGCAGATAGCCCTGCCAGGGCATATGGTCCGGGGTTACGTCGAGATGCAGAAGCTGCTTGGCGACGGGGATGGCAAACATTGCCAGGCCCACGCCGAACCAGCCTATCTGGGTAAAGCTTATCATAGCGCTGGGGAGCCAGCTGCCTTTCTTGCCGAAGCTGCGCTGCGCCAGCATATCGAGTGAGAGACCGCTCTCGGCACCGATGAAGCCCAGCGTGCCGGTGTAGGCGGCAAGTATGAGGCCACCCACGAGCATAGCCCCTAAAAAGCCCCACCAATCGAGGCCGGCGGCCAGCTGCTGGCCAACCCACATACTGGCGGAGAAGAAGGTGAACCCGAGCATTATCATAAACATACTCGCGTTGGATTTGCGTCCGGCGCGGTCCACCGCCCGGTTAGTGTAATCGACGTCAGTTTTCATATTCTTTTTGGATTTGTTTCATAGCTTGTATGCGGCGCAGGGCAAGTTCGCGCAGGTTGACTCCCTGCCGCAGCAGTTCCTGCTCCTTTTCCCAAAGGAGATGGTAGTCGCCGAGGGCGGCCAGGTGGGTTTCCCGGGCCCATTCGTCGTAGGACAGGGGAGTGTCGTAGCCAAGTTTCTCGCCCGTCATTGCAACGGCGTCTATTTTATCGGCCCGTTCCAAAATCCCTTCCCAATATTCCAGAACCTCCTCGAAATGGAGCTGAAGCTCGAAGCGACGCGCCCCGCCGTCGTATATTATGCACTTTTCGTACAGGGCGTCCGGGCGCTCGATTATATACTTGCGGAACTCGGGCGAAACAACTCCGCCCTTCCAGCCAAAGTCGATGTCAGGGGTGTTGATGCCGCTCACGCCCTTGTCTGTATAGACGGTGAACATCCCCTCGAAAAAGCAGCAGTCGAACCCTTCGAACTGAGGGAATACCTCAAGAATTTTGGGGTAGAGTTCCTCCAGGACCTGGATGGCGCGGGTGCCGCCTATAGTGAAGAGCAATATGCGGCGCAGGCTCCCTTCCTTGCGTTGGAATTCACTCACCAGATGCTCCAGACAGAGGCGCAGCGTGTCGCCTGTGGCCAGAATGTCGCCTATCGCCAGAATCCGGTTTTTGGAGGGCCGTATCTTCTCGTAACGGACATCCAGCCCCAGAATTTCGTCGTGGTTTATTATGCGCTCGCAAGACACAAAGTGAATGTCGCGCACCTTTATTCCGCACTTTGCGGCCGCCTCTTCCAGCGGGTAGTTGAGCCCGCCGCGTAAAATGGTGAAGATGTCGATGCTCGCGTTGTGACAGAGCAACTGCGACAGCGCAGCGGTGGTTTCATCTACCAGCGCTTGGTAGCAATCAAAACCGACGGTTTCGGGGGAGGCTAAAAGGCGGCGGCTGCCGGGGCCGCTTATAATGTGATACCGGTTGTGCAGGCCTTCGCCCTGCAGCCGGTAGATTTTTGTTTCGTCGTACTTGCCCTCTTTGACAAGGCAGGCACCGGTAAAATGGCCGGACATAAAAAATCCCGATTAGAATTAACCGGGATACAAAGATAACCAAAATCGGGGTGAAATCAAAAGAGATTATCAACCAGTTATTCACCGGCAGTCCACCCGGCAATCGAGGCCGCCTTCACGCGGAACCAATTGTTGCGGGAGTCCTCAAGAACCCTGTATTCCGGGTGGTTGCCCCACGAGGCTGGCCTGTCCCTGATTACCATATCCTCGCCGGTATCGTTCGAAACATAGGGACTTATCAATGAGTGCCAGAGCCGTATGCGGGAAGAACTCTGCAGCACTCCTGTCCATTGGTTGTCTTCTGAAGCAAAGTCTTTCAAATATGAGGTGTACTTGGCGCGGAAGTCGGTTATCTGGAGCAACTTGGGCAGCAACACACACTCGTCCAACCCCCATTTGTAAGGATTCTGGCGGCCCGAGTCGCTTTGTACTCCGCAATAGTGTGAGGTTCCCAGGGTGTTGTCGTAGTCATAGGGGAGCATATAAACTTTGTAGTCTGTAGTGCTGCGACTGTTGAAATAGAGGTAGTAATTGTTCATATCGTTCCAATAGTCGTCCCAATGGCCCAGAGCTACATTGGCAGCGTACATCTTGAGTAGCAAATCCACATCGCAAACATTCTGTATCCAGTTGTAGAACTCGGAACCCTTCAAATTGTTCAGTTTGGTTATGAAATCCAGAATCTGCGCCTTTGCCGTGGAGAAAGCGGCTTCATCGTCGTCCTTGAGCTCGTAAGAATACGAGCCGGAAGAATTGTCGTCTATATGGAACTTCCAGTTGTCCTTGTCCCGGAGATTCGCGCCCCAGCCGCATTTCCACAGGAAGCCGTCGCTGCCACCGAATTGAGGGCGGTTTTTAACATATTGATGGTCTATTGATTCCATCATAAGATAGACACCGAAATTGGCGGCGGGTGTATTGCCGACCTGCAGCGACAACCGGCACCAGGAGGTGAGGGGAGCGGTCCAAACCCCGTACCGCAAAAGCAAGTCAAAACAGTAGTGCTCACGTATGTATGTCGGGTCTTCCTTGGCATATTTGAGATTAATCCGGCGGACGCCGGCAAGACTGCCTTCCTCGTTGAATTTGCGGAAATGCAGCCCGAAGTGGACGTGATGCCAAGTGGGATTGGTTGCGCTGTGCTTCTGCCCGCTTTTGCCTTCCGGACGGCGGCGGGAGGTCTGGCCGCGCAGCCGGATGCCGGCATTCTCCACGCGGTGAGTGACATCGCCCCGCTGCATAGTCACGGAGTAGCATTTCACATAGTCGTGATTGTGGTTGTCCCGGTCGTATAATTCGAGGAACCGGTTCCACTCTTCTTCGCTCACGTTAATAGAGAGTAGCGGCAATTGAGTGTCATCGAATACATAACTGGGGCCGCGATCGTGCTCCAGCGGCCCGCCGTCTATAATGATGGAATCCTTGCCGCAGGAAGCGGCAAGGAGAACAATCATCATATATGACAGCAGGCGTTTCAACAAAAGCTATTTGATAGAAGATTGCTTCTATGCAAATATAAGAATTTTGTTTGTTTGCTTTTCTCTCTTTTTTTTAGGAAATTTGAAGGTATAAACCGATTAACCTATAATATTATCGATATGAGCAACATTTCCAGACGCAAGTTTATTCAAGTCGGCGCGGTGAGTGCGGCCGGCGCAATTGCAGCCACCAGCGGCCTTAGTGCAATGGAGGCGATGGATCCCCGCAAAAAGAAAAAAGAGGCCCAGCCCGCCCCTAAACCGGAGAAGGTGAAAATGGCCGCCATAGGTATCGCCAACCGCGGCCGCCAGATAATTGCCGATTTTGACAGGACCGGACTATGCGAGTTTGTGGCCTTGTGCGATGTAGACCCCAAGAGCAAGGAGAGCCAGGAGACAATTGCCGAACATCCCAACGCAAAGGTCTTTACAGATTTCCGAAAGCTGTTTGACGAATATGGCAAGGAGTTCGACGCCGTGTGTATAGCCATCCCCGATTTCGCCCACTTCCCGGTTGTGATGCTCGCCCTCAACCAGGGCAAACACGTGTATGTGGAGAAACCGATGGCCCGCACGTTCTACGAGTGCCAGCTTATGATGGACAGCGCCCGCCGCCATCCGAACCTGGTGACTCAGGTCGGCAACCAGGGCCATTCAGAGGCCAACTACTGGCAGTTCAAGACCTGGGTCGAGGCCGGCATCATTAAGGACGTTTACCGCATAGACGCCTTCTTTAACGCCTGGCGCCGTTGGTATCCGTACGACCCCAACATAGACCACTATCCCGAGGCTATGCCCGTGCCGGACGGTATGGACTGGAACATATGGAACACAACTGCCCAGTTCCACGACTACAACGACAAATACCACCCGGGCAACTGGCGCGGCTGGTACGACTTTGGCCTTGGCGCACTCGGCGACTGGGGTGCCCACATTATTGACACCTGCCACGAATTCCTGCAGCTGGGCCTCCCGTACGAGATTGACCCGCTCAAGATTACCGACTACAACGATTATTTCTTCCCCAAGGAGACCACTCTGCGCTTCAAATTCCCGTCCCGCGGCGAAATGCCGCCGGTGGATCTCACCTGGTACGACGGCGAGACCAACTATCCGCCCATCCCGGAAGGCTACGGCAAGCGCGACATTAACCAGGACGATGTTCCCGCATCGGGCCAGAACGTCCCCGGACAGGATCTTTCCCTGAGCCCTGGCAAGGTAATCTACTCAAAGAATCTCACATTCCGCGGAGGCACCCACGGTGCAACTTTGAACATCATTCCGGAAGAGGTAGCGCGCCAGATGGCAGACAAACTCCCCGAGGTGCCCGAGACCCCGTCCAACCACTTTGCAAACTTCTTGAATGCATGTATGGGCAAGGAGAAGACCCGCAGCCCGTTCGAGGTGTTCGGCCCTATGTGCCAGACCTTCTGCCTGGGCATAATAGCTATCCGCACCCAGCGCAAGATAACCTTCGACCGCGTGACCAACACCATTGTGAACGATCCGTTTGCAAACAGCCTGCTCACCGACCGCCTGCCGCGCAAGGGTTGGGACGAATACTATAAAATGTAAGCCGGTATGAAACGAGCATTATTGGCAATCGCCCTTATAGCGATTTTAACCTCGTCGTGCAACTGCCCCAAGTGCAAAAAAGCCGAAGCTTGTTGCGAAAAACCGGACTGGGCGGGATATGCCGCCATGGAGGCTGCAGCCGAGCCCAACACCCTGACCGAGGCCGAGAAAGCGGACGGTTGGAAGCTGTTGTTCGACGGCAAAACCACCGAAGGGTGGCAGAGCGCCAAGCCCGTCAATATGGGCCGCTTTCCCGAAGGAGGGTGGGGCATAACCGACGACGGCCTGCTTTATGTCTTTGCCGGTGACGGTGCGGAAAGCGCTAACGGCGGCGACATAATCACCAAAGATAAATACCGCAACTTTGTGCTCAAGGTCGATTTTAAAATGACCGAGGGGGCCAACAGCGGCATCAAATATTTTGTGGACCCGTTCCTGAACACCGGCGCCGGCAGCGCCATTGGCTGCGAGTTCCAGATTCTGGACGACGACAACCACCCGGATGCCAAGCTGGGCGTGAACGGCAACCGCACCCTGGCGTCGCTCTACGACCTTATTCCTTCCAAGCACGCTCCGCTAAGCCAGGAGGCAAAGTACGGCTGGAACACCGCTATGATAGTGGTAGACGGCAAACACGTGGAACACTGGCTGAACGGCGAAAAGGTGGTGGAATACGAGCGGGGCACCCAGATGTGGGATGCTTTCGTTGACTACAGCAAATACCGCGACTGGCCCGACTTCGGCAACTACGAGGAGGGCTACATCCTATTGCAGGATCACGGTCACCAGGTATTCTTCAAGAACATCAAGATTAAGGAACTGCAATAGAATTACAGCAGTTTCTGCCGCAGCGCGGCAATCATATCGACGGCAGTTGCGTCCAGGTCGTAGGCAGGGTACCATCCCCATTCCTCCCGGGCGCAACTGTCGTCCATATTGTCGGGCCACGATTCCGCTATGGCCTGACGCACGGGGTCTATTTCGTAGCGCATCTTGAAGGTGGGGATATATTCCTTTATCTTGGCCGCCAACTGCTCCGGCTCAAAGCTCATAGAGGCAATATTGAAGGCGTTGCGGTGGCGCAGACGCTGCGGGTCTGCCTGCATAATTTCTACGGCTGCACGGAGAGCGTCCGGCATATACATCATATCCATATAGGTGCCGGGCTTTATGGGGCATACGAATTCTTCGCCCTTTACTGCCGCATAAAAGATTTCTACAGCATAGTCGGTGGTGCCGCCGCCGGGCAGGGTGACGTGTGAAATGAGGCCCGGGAACCGCACCGCGCGGGTGTCCACGCCATATTTAAAGAAATAATAATCGCTAAGCAGTTCGGTGGCCACTTTGGTGACGCCGTACATTGTGCGGGGGCGCTGCAGTGTGTCCTGCGGGGTGTTCTTGTGGGGAGTGTCCAGGCCAAAGGAGCCTATGGAACTGGGGGTGAACACGGCGCAGGTGTTTTCGCGCGCCACCTCCAGAATGTTTATCAGGCCGTTCATTTGTATGTCCCAGGCCATAAGCGGCTTCTTCTCTGCCACGGCGCTAAGCAGGGCTGCAAGGTTGTATATGGTATCTATCTTATACTTGCCAACAATATGCGCCAGGGCTGCTCCGTCCCGCACGTCGGCAATCTCGCTGGGACCGCTGGAAAGCAGCTCGCCCTTGGGCTCGCTGCCGGGTATATAACCTGCCACCACGGTGCCGCCGTCAATCTCCCTGCGGAGCTTCATTGTGAGTTCGGAACCAATCTGGCCGGTAGATCCTATTACAAGGATATTTTTCATTTCACTTGCGTTTGATGAAACTAAGATAAGATTCTTTAACCAAACCGCCAAAAATTGGATAATAATCCGTACTTTTAGAGAAATTTTAAAAAAAACCATATGTACGGTAAATTTCAACAGCATCTGGCTGGCGAACTGGAAGCCATACGGCAGGCCGGTCTATATAAAAGCGAACGCAACATAACCTCTGCCCAAAGTGCAGAAATAACCCTGGAAGACGGCTCCAAAGCCCTGAATTTCTGCGCCAACAACTACCTCGGACTGGCGGACAACCCCCGCTTGATTGAGGCGGCCACAGAGGCTATGGCCACCCACGGCTACGGAATGTCGTCCGTCCGCTTTATTTGCGGCACACAGGATTTGCACAAGCAGCTGGAGGCGGCCATTTCGGACTTTTTCCATACCGAAGACACAATATTGTACGCATCGTGCTTCGACGCTAACGGCGGCGTGTTCGAACCGCTGCTTTCGGAGGAGGACGCCATTATATCCGACTCCCTTAACCACGCCTCAATAATAGATGGTGTGCGCCTTTGCAAGGCGGTGCGCTACCGCTATGCAAATGCAAATATGGACGAGCTGGAGCAGTGCCTCATAAAGGCGCAGGAGCAGCGCTTCCGCATAATATGCACCGACGGAGTCTTCTCTATGGACGGCAACGTAGCTCCGATGGACCGCATCTGCGCCCTGGCAGAAAAATATGACGCGCTGGTAATGGTAGACGAAAGCCACAGCGCCGGTGTGGTGGGCGCCACCGGCCGCGGCGTAGCAGAGCAGTTCGGCTGCTACGGCCGCATCGACATATTCACCGGCACCCTGGGCAAGGCCTTCGGCGGGGCGGTGGGCGGTTTCACCACCGGCCGCAAGGAGATTATAGAGATGTTGCGCCAGCGTTCCAGGCCCTATCTGTTCTCCAACTCGCTGCCGCCTATGATTGTGGCCGCCGCGCTGGAGATGTTCAAACTGCTAAAGGAGAGCAACGCCCTGCACGACCGTCAGCAAGAGAACGTGGCCTATTTCCGCGAAAAGATGCTTGCCGCCGGCTTCGACATTAAACCCACCCAGAGCGCCATATGCGCCGTAATGCTGTACGACGCCGTGCTTGCACAGAAGTTCGCCGCCGCAATGGCCGCAGAAAACATATTTGTTACAGGATTCTCTTATCCGGTTGTGCCCAAGGGACAGGCGCGCATCCGCGTGCAACTCTCCGCAGCGCACAAGAAAGAACATCTGGACAAAGCCATCGCCGCCTTTATAAAGGTGGGCAAAGAACTTGGAGTAATTAAATAAAGAAAATATATGAGAAAGATATTCGGAATAGGGGAGACCGTACTTGATATAATAATCCGCAACGGAAAGGCGGAGGCCGCGAATCCCGGCGGCTCGACCTTCAACTCTATGATATCGCTGGGCCGCTGCGGCGCCGAGGCGGTGTTTATGAGCGAATATGGCGACGACCGCGCTGGCCGTATGATAACCGAGTTTATGAACGCCAACGGTGTGGATTCTACCTATGTGGACCTGCTGCCTGTCAAGACCACCATCGCCCTGGCGTTCCTCAACGAAAAGAACGATGCCGAATAT
This sequence comes from Bacteroidales bacterium, assembly GCA_017616475.1. GTDB lineage: Bacteria > Bacteroidota > Bacteroidia > Bacteroidales > UBA932 > Equibacterium. The sequence continues at coordinate 8,583 of JAFZYD010000080.1, read as the reverse complement.
ATGTTCTACAGCGAAGCGCCCTCCAAGCGCCCCGCGCAGCGCCTGCCGGAGATTGAGCCGGACGACCTGGTGCTATTCGGGTCTTTCTTCGCCTTGAATCCCGACCTGCGGCCACGGGTGCGCGCTTTTCTGGACTACGCCCGCAGCCGCGGCGCCATTATCTATTATGACATCAACTTCCGCCCGTCCCATTTGAAAGATTTGGAGCGGTGCGGCAACGCCCTCTGGGAGAATATAGAGATTGCCGACATAGTGCGCGGCAGCAACGAAGATTTCCACACACTATTTGGATTGGACGATGTTGACGCCGTGTTCCACGGGATGCTGGCAGAACACTGTGAGCGTCTTATTTACACTTGCGGCGCCGAGCCGCTCAAGGTGAGGGACTATATGGGCGCGGCATTGGAATTCCCCGTAAAGAAAATCAAAACCGTTAGCACTGTAGGCGCCGGAGACAACTTCAACGCCGGGTTCCTGTTCGGGATTCTGCGCGAAGGCATCACCCGCGAAGATATTGTTACAGGCCTCAGCGAAGAGCAATGGGGCAAACTTATATCCTGCGCCAACTCCTTCTCGCTGGATTGCTGCCAGAGCACGGAGAATTACGTGTCGAAGGCCTTTGCAAAGAGCATGGCCGCCGATTACTCGCTGCTTTGATTTGAATCTGAATGAGTATGAGATTCCGATTCTGCCATACACGGCTGGTTTTGATTTGCCTTGCCGCCGTGCTGCTTTCTTCCGTCGCATCTGCCAACGATCTCGATAAAATCAAGGCCCGCTTTCTGGATGCAGTTTGGACGGACTTTTCCCGCGACTCCGCCTCCCGCGAGGCCTTTATGTCCATCAGCGACCACGGTATGGCCAACGACGCTGTGATGCATCAGCTTTATGTGGAGGCGTCGTTGCCCGCAGCCGAATATGAGAGGGTGGTGGGGCAGTTCGATGCCGCAACCTGCCGCTGGCGCGACGTGGATTATGCCGATATGCATCCCGGCCGCTGGCACCCGAGCCTGCACGTGATGCGTCTCTGCGCCCTGGCCAAGGAATATACCCGCCCCGGCGGGCCGCATTTCCACGATCCAGAACTGGGAGCGCTGCTTCACAAGGCCCTCAAAGGGTGGTATGGCGATACCCCGATCTGCCCTAATTGGTGGAGCAACGAGATAGGTATTCCCAAACGGTTCGGAGCGGCGCTGGTTATGCTTTCCGACGAACTCTCGACAGAAGAATACAATGAAGGGGTAAAGGTTATGGACCGCGCCCTGTTCGACCGCAAGACAGGCCAGAACCTCCTTTGGATTGCGGGCAACCACATTATGAAAGGTCTGCTTACCAGCGACTACGATTGGGTGGCTCAGATGCAGGCCAAAATTGCAGGACTCATTGCCGTGAGCGATGCAGAGGGAATCCAAAAGGACTGGTCGTTCCATCAGCACGGGCACCAGTTGCAGTTTGGTAACTACGGCCTCGCTTTCCTGGACGGCATCGCCTTCTGGATGAGGGTGTTCGACGGCACTTCGCTCGATTTCACTCCGGAGCAGAAAGACATTATCCGCAACTATTTTCAGGAGGGTATTTCCTGGGGGTTCTACCGCGGCACAATGGATACCAACTTCCGCGGCAGGCATCTTTTTCCCGACAGCGGGGCGGGCAAGTGGCTGGCCTTCAATGTCGCCAAAGACAACTTCAAGGCCTGCGGCCTGGCGGGCGATGCAGAGCCTTTCGGCGCCCGCTATTTCCCTTGCTCCGATTGCGGTGTGTTCCGCACCAATAACTGGTACGCATCAATACGGATGCATTCCCGCCGCGTGATAGGGGTGGAGTTCACAAACAGGGAGAATATGGGCGGCCAGTTTGCGGCGGACGGAGCGCTGCTGCTGTTGCAGGACGGTCCCGAATACGACAATATTTTCCCTGTATGGGACTGGCGCAAGGTGCCCGGCACCACCACCTATGAAGATGGCAAACCACTGCGGGCTGAGGATACACACCGCAGCAAACTGAACGACTCCGATCACGTGGGCGGCCTGGCTGCTGATGATGTGCTTTGCGCAACAATGGAGCTTGAGCGTGACGGCCTGCACGCATTCAAGAGCACCTTCTTTTTCCCTGGGATTATTGTGAATATGGGCAGCGACATCCGCGTCAGCCGGGACGAAATAACCCGCGTAACTACCGCCGTGGAACAGAATTTCTTGAAAGGCGAACCCATTGTAGGCCACCAGTACGCCAAACATAACAAGGCATTGTATTACAGTTTGGACAGCAAGCCATTGAGTGTTACTGCTGGGCCACAGTCCGGCATCTGGACTCTTATGGAGCCATCGCTGCCGCCGGACACAGTGACAGACAACGTGTTCAAATGCTGGATAGAGCAAGATTTGGATGTTTGCCGTGAAGGCGGCGACACATATGCGTATGCCGTCATTCCCTCCTGCAGGAGAATCAAATCTCCTCAAGTTAAAATCCTGGCCAACACCAAAGATTGCCAGGCTATCCGCTATGCCGGCTGGGTGTGCGCCGTGTTCCACCAACCCGGCAGCATCAAAGTAGGCTGTAAGACAATAGAGGCGGACGGACCGTGCATAATTATACAAAAGGGCCGCCTCATCAAAACGGTCCCTCTGCCCAAGCCCAACGCCCGATAACCTTACCAATACTATGAAGAATTCTATGCTGTTTTTGCTCTGCGTCGTAGTGCATGTTTCGTGCTGCACCAAGCCGGGTGGGGACACACCGCCGGAAAACAACCACGAGGGATACCAAAAGGTGGCTCTGAGTGCCTCAATAGAAAACGTCCAGCCAATGACCGGCATCGTGCTGTGGTCCGACAACAACAATACAAAAAAGCAATGGGTAACTATGGAATTCGCCTATATGCTGTATAGCGATGTTTGCAAAACAAAGGATACCTACGACTGGACGCCGATGGAGAATCTGCTGAATAAAGCCGCCTCCCGCGGCCATCAGGTTGTGGTACGGTTCCGCTATACATATCCCGGCAAAACGTGCGCCGTGCCCGCATATATCAAGGCCCTGCCTGAATACGAAGCCACCAACGGCAAAAGCGAAGGACGCAACACCGAATTCCCCGACTGGCGTTGCGAAGAACTCCAACGCTTTCATATGGAATTCCACCGTCTATTCGCGGAGCGATACGATTCCGATCCGCGACTTGCTTTTCTGCAGACAGGATTCGGCCTTTGGGCGGAATACCACATCTACGACGGCCCAATGAAACTCGGGCGCACATTCCCTTCGTACGAGTTCCAAACCAAGTTCATAAAGGCAATGGGAGAGTGGTTCACCCACACCCCGTGGTGTATCTCCATAGATGCAGCCGACAGAAAATACGCACCATTCCAGACACATCACGACCTGCTGGATATTAAGTTCGGCAATTTTGACGATTCTTTTATGTGCGAGGAGCACGACGACTACAATTACAACAATTGGAAATTCTTCGGCACCGAGCGTTATAAATACGCCCCTCTGGGCGGAGAGTTCAGCTATTACGAAGATTACGACCAGAAGCACTGTCTGGATGAAAAAGGGATGTACGGCCGCATCTTCGAAAATGAGGTCGCCAAGTACCATATGACCTTCATAATCGGCAACGACCAGCCCGGCTACCAAAAGGACGCCCGCATAAAGAAAGCAGCTATGTCTATGGGCTACCGTTTCACCATAAAAGATTACCTGGTAAAGGATGGAGAAGGGGCCGCGGTGCTAATTGCTAACACCGGCGTGGCGCCCATCTACCGCGATGCGTTTGTGGCGGTGGCTGGCGTGCGCGGCACCTATAATCTGCGCGACCTTATGCCCGGCGAAGATGTTTGGATAGAAATAAAAGACGCCTCTATAACAGCATCATCGCTCCCTGCAATAGAGTGCGACCATTTGGTAAAGGGGCAGCAAATAGAATTCGAGGCGGACGTTGCTATCTAGTGCTTTTTACCGGCAAGACGGGCACGGAGAGAATCGAGCACGCGCAACAGGTCGTCCAGAGAGTCCTGCGAGAGAACGCCGCGCTTGAAAGAGGCGGGTATTTCGCCCTGTGCATCTGCTGTATAATCGCGCTGCCAGTGGCCGCTTTTTACGTAACCTTCAAGTTCGTGGATATCTTTGGCCAGATTGGGCATTTCCGCCATATCCCGCTGCAATTTTACAACTGCATCGGAGAGCCTGTCGAAAGCCTCTTCCATATGCGCTATGCGCGCAAGCCTGACTCGGTTTAAACTCATAACGGAATCAAATTCCGTGTAAAGGTACAACATTCAATTATAAAATGAAACTTTTTTGCATATCTTTGACTGTGAACATATGAAAACGGCAATTATCATAGGCGCCACATCGGGCATAGGCAGGGAACTGGCCATCAGATTGTTAGAGGACGGATGGCGGGTCGGCGCCGCCGGCCGGCGCCAGGAGCGGTTGCAGCAGCTGCGCGAACAATTCGGCAGCGAACGGGTTGCTCTTGCCGTTATGGATATTACCAAGGCGGATGCAGTTGCTGCGCTGGATAAACTGCTGGCAGAAACGGGCGCGCCCGACCTTTTCTTGCACGTCTCCGGCGTCGGGCACCAGAACCCACAGCTGGACGAACAAAAAGAAGTCAGCGACATTGAGACTAATTGCACCGGAATGGTGCGGATTGTATCGCATTTTATCAACTTTGTAAAAAGCAATCCTGCATACAACGGTCAGCACAAGGCACACGTGGCAGTTGTTACCTCCGTTGCCGGCACGGCCGGGCTTGGCATAGCCACAGCATATTCCGCCTCCAAAAAGATGCAGATGACCTACATCTCAGCTCTTTCGCAACTGGCACGTATGGAAAAGATTCCAGTTTTTTTCAGCGACATCCGCCCCGGCTTCGTGGCGACGGAGATACTCAACAAAGAGAAAAAGTATCCACTGGTAATGACCGTGGACAAGGCCGCCGACCACATTCTGCGCGGGCTCAGGCGCAAGCGGCGCATCATTATCTTCGACTGGAAGTTCCGCGCCATAACGGCTCTCTGGCGCCTTATTCCCCGATGCATCTGGGAACGACTTACTTTTGTAAAAACCAACTAATGCCCCGTTTATGTGGACCAAGCCTTGGAAAACGTCGGAAGGGTTCCTCATTGCCGGGGGACTTTTTGTTTTCGGGATTGCGCTGCAAATTGCGGTAGGGCCGGTCAGGTGGAGCCTTCTGGCTGCTCCTGCCAATTACATCGCGTTACTGCTTCTGTTGTGCGCTATTGCCCTTATGTACATCCTCCGCAAAAAGGTCTATTTGTTTGAATGGATGATGCACGGCGGAGCGGCGGTCTCTTCCATTGCGTGTGCGCTGGGCATCACAATGGTTATGGGGCTGCTGCCTCAGATGAGAGAGGGGGGAGTCCCCTGGCTTTCGCAGATGCTGTCTTTTTGGCCGTTCGTGCTGCTGTGGATGTGGATGATGCTTATTGCCGCACTTGCCACGCTGAACCATATGAGGCACTTCAAATGGTCTCAAATTCCATTCCTTCTAAACCACCTCGGTGTGGTAGTGGCCGTTGCCGCGGCCACATTCGGTAACGCCGATATGCAAAAACTAAAGATGCGCGTCTATTACGATTCTCCTCAATGGATTGCGCTCTCCGAAGATGACAAAGCCGTTGAGCCGGGCATCGGCATAGAACTCAACGACTTTACAATAGACTATTATGAGGATATGTCCCCGAAGCGTTTCGCGTCCGAAATCACCGTTAATACGGCCGACGGGCAGAAAGTCATAGGCACTGTGGAGGTGAACAATCCCTTGAAAGTAAGCGGATGGAAAATATATCAATACGGATATGACAAGGGCCTTGGCAGCGAAAGCCCGTACAGCATCTTTATGCTGGTGAAAGACCCCTGGCTGCCCGCGGTTTACACCGGCATCTTTATGATGCTGGCCGGCGCACTGTGCCTGATGCTTTTTATGGCGCCTAAACCAATAAAAGAGGAGGAAGAATTTTGAGTTGGGGGCTGTTCATATGGTTTGCAGCTGCGGCCGTTATTTGCTGGAGTCTGGGCGCTTATTTCGCATGGAAGGGGCAGGGGGCCAGGGTATATCTCTTCACATTCCTTGGGCTGGCCGTGTTCTTTGCCTTTATCTTGGGAATGTGGATCTCGCTGGAGCGGCCGCCGCTGCGCACAATGGGGGAGACCCGCCTGTGGTATTCTTTTTTCCTGCCGCTGGCCGGCATAATAGTGTACAGCCGCTGGCGCTACAAATGGATTCTGAGTTTCAGCACAGTGCTGTCGCTGGTATTCATCTGGGTGAACCTGTTCAAGCCCGGCATCCATTCCAAGGCGCTTATGCCGGCGCTGCAGAGCCCGTGGTTCGCTCCGCACGTAATAGTGTATATGTTCTCCTACGCCCTGCTGGGCGCCGCCACCTTTATGGCGGGTTATATATTGTTCTTCCGGAAAGATAAAACTGCCGCCAAGGAACTCAACATCACCGACAATCTGGTATATGTCGGGCTGGCTTTTCTAACAATCGGGATGCTTTTCGGGGCGCTGTGGGCCAAGGCGGCGTGGGGCCATTATTGGGCCTGGGACCCCAAAGAGACATGGGCCGCCATAACCTGGCTTTGCTATCTGTTGTATCTACACTATCGCAAAACAAGTCCCGGCAAATGGACCGAGGCATGCTTGATTCTGCTGGTGGCTTTTGTGTGCCTGCAAATTTGCTGGTGGGGCATCAACTATCTGCCGTCCGCAAAAGGGTTCAGCATTCACACATACGGCAATTAATTAACCGAAAATTCACCGGTAATACCGTCTACATACACAGTAGGGACTTTGTCTCCTGTGAAGTTACAATGTACAAAATAATACCAAATAACCTATCTTTGCATAGTATGACAGAAAAATGAACCGCGAAAAAGAGATATATAAAGTAACCCTTGTGGGGAGCGCTGCAAACTTGTTGCTGTTGGCAATCAAGTTTGTGGCGGGCGTGCTTGGGCGCAGCTCGGCTATGATTGCCGATGCCGTGCATTCGCTGTCAGATTTCTTTACAGACATAATCGTGCTGCTATTTGTCAAGGTCAGCGCAAAGCCGCAGGATTCTTCGCACGACTACGGGCACGGCAAGTTCGAAACCATCGCCACTCTGTTCATAGGCCTGGCGCTGATGGGCGCGGCCATCGGCATCATTGTTTCCGGCTCTTTGAAGTTCGCCCGCTGGCTGGGCGGGGAAACGCTGGAGGTTCCTGGCAAGCTCGCGCTTATAGCGGCGCTGGTTTCAATTGCGGTCAAAGAGGTCTTGTATCGATATACAGTCGCCAAAGGCAGGAAGTTGAACTCCCAGGCTGTGGTGGCCAACGCCTGGCACCACCGCAGCGACGCTCTGTCGTCTATCGGTGCAGCCATCGGCATAGGCGGTGCCATACTGCTGGGCGAACGGTGGGCCGTGCTGGACCCGCTGGCCTCCATAGTTGTGGGCGCTATGCTAATTAAAGTGGCCTGGGATCTTTTGAAAGGCAGCCTTGGCGAACTCACGGATCAATCGTTGTCGGCGGGCGAAGAGAGCGAAATCGAGAACATCATCACCTCGTTCCCGGAAGTGTCTCATCCGCACAATCTTCGCACCCGCCGCATCGGCAACCGAATTGCCATAGAATCGCACATCAGGATGGACGGGGATCTATCCCTGAACGCGGCCCACGAACTGGCTTCCGCCATAGAGAACAAACTCAAAGAGCGTTTCGGCCCCGAAACCCTGGTCACCCTGCATATGGAACCCAGAAAATAACTTGATAATTACAAGGAAGTTATGATAAAGATGTACATTATGCATACCTGCCCGGACTGCGAGTATGTGGAAAAGCAGGTAGAAGGTAATCCCAATTTCGAGGTAATCGATATCGGCAAACACGTCCGGAACCTTAAAAAGTTCCTGGACCTTAGAGATTCGCATCCGGCCTTCGACGAGGCCAGGAAAATAGGGGATGTGGGCATTCCGTGCTATATACTGGAAGACGGGACCGTCACCCTCTATTCAAAAGACGTCGGCCTGGAGCCCCGCCCGGAAGGCTATGGGGCATCGTGCAGCATTGACGGACGCGGATGTTGATCCACGGGTCGTTACGTGCTTGAAATCCGATAAGATGCACCTGCTGCGAGGAAGGGCTCGTTGAGATGCTCATGTAAAATCCGTAACTTTACTTCGATAAATATCCTGTTTATCGAAATGAAAAGGCCCCGACTGTCCAGGAGGATTGTCGGGGCGCTTAGTGTTCATAAAATAGAGCACCAATCATTTCAAAGATGCTTTTGTCCCCCGCGATGAAACATATTGAAATGGGAAGAAAAAGGTTTTACAATAGAGCAGACCTCTACGCAGACCAATTAAATCCGACTTGTAGAAATCAATGTTTCATCGCTTTTCCCGGCGTTTCAAACCTTTTCATTTTTCACTTTCCGATGCAGTAAGTATTCTACTTCCCAAATGTACGTGTAGGGTTTTTACCGAGTTTGATTTACAGCGAGTTACGCGCCTCATTTGTCGCAATTGTGACAGAATCATCGTTTTCTGTGACAGGCTTTGTGACGGAAACGCTT
>JAFZYD010000079.1 GCA_017616475.1 Bacteroidales bacterium | reverse complement strand
GGCAGCGCGCCGGCAACGTCTCCGGCGCGTTCGGCATCCGCCCCCGCGAAGTCGAGCGGCTGCGCAAGGCGGGCGTCACCCACGTGCTTCTGGTAGACGACGTGCTAACCACCGGCGCAACCCTCTCCGAATGCGTCCGCCTGCTGGAACCATACTTCACCGTGAGCTGCGCCACGCTGGGATTTGTGGAGTAGCGCATATTTCTTATCTTTGCGTGTATGAAAAAGATAGCGATTCTTTCCCTGTGTGCGCTGCTGGCCCTTTGCGGCTGCACTTCCAAGGCCGACAAAGCCGGCGCCGCCGCTTCCAATTTTCTGGAGGCCTTCTTTGCGATGGACTACGATGCCGCCGCAGCTTTTTGCAGCGACGAAATTGCAACGCTGGTGCGCGACACTCTGGAGGCGTCGCAATACCCCAGCGAAGAAATCCGCGCCAAGGTGGTGGAAGCCTCAAAGAACACCACTTTCAAGATAGTTTCCAGCGAAGCGGACGAAGAAACGGGAGAGGTCACCGTCAAATACGAAATCTATCCCTACGGGGCACCCAAGGGAGCTGCCATACCGCGCACTATGCGCCTGGGCAAGACAGGCGGCGACTGGAAGGTCGTGGCCCTGGAGTAGTAGCTGGTAGCTGCAGCTGCCGGCGCCTTTCCCCGTTCTCTGCACGGGGAGGCACGCAATGGCCCCGCGGTGGGTCTCCGTGCGGCGTTTCCCCCGGCCCCCGGTGCATTCCTGCACGGACGGGCGCGGAACGTCCCTGCGGTGGGTCTCCGTGCGGCCTGGCCAACTCAGAACTCCAGTAGCACCCCCTGGTTTGACACAACAGGCATCTCGCAAAGGCCCTCGCCGCAGCGCTTAACCTCAATGGGGCCGTTACCGCTCCAGGCCTTGACTTTGCACCCTTTGGCGGCGAAACGAATGGTGTGGCTCTCCGGGTGCTCATCGTAGGGGTCATCGGCCACGCATATAAACAACGCCTTGCTGCGGCTACCGTTCCGGCCGGCCATTTTACCTGCCACCAGAGGGCAACCGGCCGACAGGCCACTCAGGGGGCCGAAGTCCACTGCGGACTGGCTCTCAATGCCGCTGTCGTCCAGCATATCGGTGCCATCGAACCCGACGCACACGGTTTCGATGTTGGCGTACTTCATATAGCGCTCTGCAAGCGTGTGAATCTCGGCATTGACCCTTTTCAATTTGTCATATTGCTGAGTCTTGTTCCCTTCGCCGTCCAAAACCTGATTGTTCCACCAGCCGGCCGTGTAGCAGGCCCAAGAGAGATTCGTGGCGCCGAAGGCAAGTGCAGAGAAGGCCTGGAACCGCAGTTCGTTCTCGCTTATCCATACGTCGGGATCCAGGCTGTTGACTTGAACGGTGACCCACATATCCAGACCGTTTTTGTGACAGGCGTCGGCGACTACTCGAAGATTGGCATAATCCTTCTGAATACCTGCGACTTTGTAATAGAAGTCATATGAAAGGTAGTCGGTATGCACGAACCGGCAGTACTGCTCGATATGCTCCTCATAAGTGGCGGTGCCCAGCTGGCTCAGGGCTTCATCTTCGGTATTCTGCGCCACCGATGCGTAGTTCGGATAGAGATTTAGAAATGCGAATTGTTTCGGGAACAACTCTTCTACCCGCTCCAGAACCTTGCCGTAATAAGGGAAATCGAGGGCAGACGGCTCATCGCCGATGTCTATACCCCAAATTGCAGGGTGATCTTCGAAAGAAGCAGCCGCCTCTTCGTATTTCTGCATGGGGTTGACCTTTTCAAGAGAGCCGGCCGCCTCGCCATTTCCTCCCCACCAGCCGGGTACCACACCGGTAACAATTGCCCCTACGCCATACTTTTCCAGAAGGTTCAGCGCACCGCGATCGTTGTCTATACATATGACGAAATCGATGCCGCAGTCTGCAAGATCCTTTATATGAGCCTCGCTTCTGGCATACGGCTGAAGTATGTAGGCACCAATGTTAAGACGGGTGCGGTCCATCCGGGGTTCACGTTCGCGTACACAGGCCTGACAAGATGATAACATCAGGCACAAAGCGATAACAAGAGCAGTAAATAATCTTTTCATATTATATGTCGGCCGCCGGTCCAACGGGCACCAAACTCATTTAAGCCGGATAAGAATCGGGAGGTGGTCGCTGTAGCCGCCGGAGAAGGTGTTGCCCTCGTAGCTGCGGAAGGGCTTGCCGTTCTTCATCATAAAGTTGCGCTGGAAAATGTGCCCCCAGAAGCGCTTGTCGAACTTGTCCAGCGCCAGGCCGCGGGCCTCCTTGTAGCCCGCTTCCGCCGGCAGCAGGTTGCGGCTCACGATTATATTGTCGAAAAGAATCCAGTTGTGGTTGTGGATGCTGGTGCCCAGACCCGCCTTGTGCATAGCCCACATTGGGTTGAAATACTCGCCGACTCCCACGTGGTCTATCTTTTCGCGCGCCTTGAGCAGCTCGCTTAGCGAGGCCTCGTCCGGAGTGTCGTTCATATCGCCCATAATCACCACCTTGATGCCCGGGAAGTGCCGGTTCATTTCGATTGCGTGGTCGCGCACAGTTTCGGCGCCGGCCCTGCGGAAGCCTTCCGAAGCCCCCACGCCGCCGCGGCGCGACAGAAAGTGGCACACATAGAAGCAGAACATTTCCCCTTCAAGGCGCCCCCAAACCGCCAGAATGTCGCGGCCTATGTATTCGCGGCCGCTGCGCAGCACCAGCTTGACCGGCTCGCTGCCAATCAGCGTGAAGCGGTCCGGGCGGAAAAACAGCGCCACGTCCACGCCGCGGGCGTCTTTGGAATCGTAGTGCACATAGCGGTAGTTGGCGGGCTGCATCCGCTTTTGCGAAAGGAGGTCCTCCAGCACGGTGTCGTTCTCCACCTCGGAGACGCCTACAATTGCGGGGTAGCCGCCCGGCAGGCTGGCCACGGCTCCGAAAACGTTGCTTAAGTTTATCAGTTTTGTCTGGTACTTGACATAGTCCCAGCGCTTTGCCCCGACGGGGGTGAACTCTTCGTCGTCAATTTCCTGGTCTTTGGTGGTGTCGTAGAGGTTCTCCAGATTGTAGAACATTATGTTTAGACTTGCCGCCATTGAGAGAAAATATCGTAACTTTACAGCAAAATTAACAATAATTAATCAATGAGCGAAATACGCGATATTAATTTGTGGGAGAGCGGGGCGCGCAAGATAGATTGGGTGCGGGCGCATATGCCGCTGCTTAACGATATTGAGGAGCAATTTGCGGCCGACAAGCCCTTCGCAGGAGTGCGGGTGGCCGTTTCCGTGCATCTGGAGGCAAAGACCGCCTATCTTTGCCAGACATTGGCGGCGGGCGGCGCCGAGGTTTATGCGGCGGCCAGCAACGTCCTCTCCACTCAGGACGATGTGGTGGCGGCGCTGGTAAAAAGCGGTGTGAACGTGTTTGCGGTGCACGGCGAAAGCCCGGAAGAATATGAGCGCCACATCCGCTGCATAGTGGAGGCGGGCCCCAACGTTATAATAGATGACGGCGGCGACATTGTGAATATGATTCATAGCGAATATCCGCAGCTGATAGAGAATGTGTGGGGCGGGTGTGAAGAGACCACCACCGGCATCAACCGGCTGCTGGCACGAGCCCAGCGCGGCGAGCTCAAGTTCCCTATGGTGATGGTGAACAACGCCGAGTGCAAGTACTTGTTCGACAACCGCTACGGCACGGGCCAGAGCGTTTGGGACGGCATTATGCGCACCACCAACCTGATTGTGGCCTCCAAGACGGTGGTAATTGCCGGTTACGGCTGGTGTGGCAAGGGCGTGGCAATGCGTGCCAAGGGCCTGGGCGCCAGCGTCATAGTTACCGAAATCGATCCTATCCGCGCCATGGAGGCGGTTATGGACGGATTCAAGGTGATGACTATGGACGATGCCGCGCCGCTGGGTGACCTTTTCATTACAGTCACCGGCTGCTGCGACATTATTGTAGAGCGTCACTTCCGCGCCATGAAAGAGGGTGCAATCTGCTGCAATGCCGGCCATTTTGACGTGGAGGTCGATGTGGCTACGCTGCGCCGGATCGCCACCGAGACCAAGGTTGCGCGCAACAATATCGAGGGTTTCAAGGTCGACGGCAAGTGGATATACCTGCTGGGCGAGGGTCGTCTGGTGAACCTGGCTGCCGGCGACGGCCACCCCGCAGAAATTATGGATATTAGTTTCGCCATCCAGGCTTTGAGTGCGGCATATATAGTCCGCAACAAGGGGATGCTCCCCTCCACATTGCTGGTGGTTCCGGAAGAGATAGACAAGTTCGTGGCCCGCAAGAAGCTGGCCTCCTGGGGCGTTACAATCGACACCCAGACCGAAAAACAAAAGGCATATCTGGAGAGCTGATGCGCTATACACACATAGCTTTTGACTTGGACGGCACCCTGATAGACACCCAGGATACCTTTACATATTCGTTTGCCAAGACCATTCTTGAGTTGAAAGGGGAGGTCGTTTCTCCCGACGATCTGGTGCGCTACTTTGGCCTGCCAAGTATGACCGGGGTGGAGATGGTCGGCTTCGACAACCCGGAAGGGGCGCTGGAGCTTTGGGAGAAGTATTACCGGGAGATGGCGGACACCAAGAGCAAGCCGTACCCAGGCGTGCACGAGGCGCTTACGGCGATAGTGGCGGCGGGCCTGCACCTGGGTGTAATTACCTCCCGCAGCCGCGACGAATTCGACTACGACCGCAACTTGAACCCCTGGCGCCCCTGGCTGGAGACGGTTATTTGTGCCGACGACACAGAGCGGCACAAGCCCGACGGCGAGCCTGCGGAGGCCTTTGCCCTCAAGGCGGGCGTTCCGGTGGAGAAGTGCCTTTATGTGGGCGACACCCTGATGGACGCCCAGTGCGCCTCCAATGCGGGGATGGATTTTGCCCTGGCCTGCTGGAACGGAGTTCCCGCCGGAGTCCCTGCCGCATACCGCTTCGCTTCGGCAGATGAACTGTTGAAAATAATTCTTTCGTAATATGCCCAGACCTGCTTTGATTGTGATTACCCTGGTCGGTATTATACTCGCCGGGTGTTGGAATCCATACCGGGATGTGATTCTTGATGTGGATATGTCCACTGTAAGTGATATTTCCGAAGAAGTGGTGGAGTTGCCGCCCGACGAGGGTGTGTTGAGCGGTAGCGAGGCTACTATTTACGTCCGTTTCAAGTTGGTAGAGGTCCCCGAAAAAGGATTTCTGCTGGCCAGGGACGGCAATTTTCGCAACCGGGCCTACAGAATGATGGTGGCATCCAGCGGCGACTCCTGCTGGGTGAACGTGTCGGTCGGCAGCGACGAAATTGCCGGAGTCCATGAGCTAAACCACTTTTTCTCCAAAAAGGATATAGGAAAGATGCAGGACGTGGTGTTCCGCTTCGACGGCAAAGTATCCCAGTTGTATGTTAACGGAATTCTCCGTGATGACGAAGTCACTGTGGGGACTCTGCGCGACTGGAATCACCGACCGGTGGTTATCGGCCGCGACTATCCCGGCAGGATAGACCACGTCGCGCTGTGGAACAGGGCCCTGACTGACGGCGAAATCGCCCGCATCTCCAGCGTAGTCCGTTTGAAAGAGGGGCTGCCCGATTATTATCACGAAACATATCGCCCCCAATACCATTTCACGGCCAAAAAACATTGGATCAACGACCCCAACGGACTGGTATGGTACGACGGCGTGTACCATATGTTTTTCCAATACTATCCGCCCGACCGTCCCGGTTCTTACAAGGATTGGGGCCACGCGGTGAGCACCGACCTGGTCCATTGGACACAGACCAAAGAGGGGCATATCACTCCGCACAGGGTATGGGCGGGATGCTGGTCCGGTTCGGCGGTGGTAGATGAGCATAATGTCTCCGGCCTGCAGACTGGCGAAGAGAAGCCCATCCTCGCTTTTATTACCACCGGTGGCTGGCCG
>JAFZYD010000078.1 GCA_017616475.1 Bacteroidales bacterium | reverse complement strand
TTTGTTTTACTGTGTCGGTGTCGTCCGCGGCAATGGCCTCCTTGAGGCGGGCGAACTCCTTCTGGAAGAGCTCCATCTGCTCCAGAAGCTGCTTTTTGTTCATAGCGAACAACTCCGGCCACATATTCTCGTTTATATTGGCGATTCGGGTCAGGTCGCGGAAACTGTCGCCGGTGTAGTCCACCAGGTGCGCGGAATCTTTGCTGCACATAAGCGACACCGCGATGCAGTGCGTCAGCTGCGACAGAAAGGCAATCATTTCGTCGTGCTCCTCCGGCGTCAGAATCGATATGCGGCCGAAGCCCAGCAGGCGCCCAAGCTCGCTGGCGGTTTCCACCGCGGCGGCGGTATTGGCGGCGGTCGGGGTGACAATATAATTGGCCCCCTCGAACACTTTGGGCGAGCGGTTCTCTATGCCGGACAGTTCGCGCCCCGCCATAGGGTGGGCGGCTATGAACTCCACGTCGCTTCGAAGCATTTCCTGTATGCGATATACAATGCTTCCCTTGACGCCGGTCACATCTGTAATCAGCGCACCGCTCTTGAAGCAATCTTGATGTTTCTCCACCCATTCGACAAACAATTTGGGGTAGAGGGCGAACACCACGATGTCGAACCGGCTTACAAACTCTTTTGTTACTTCGGTTGAGCCAGAGTCTATTATGCCATCTGCGAGAGCCGTGTCTACGGTGCTTTGACGCCGGGCCAGACCGCCCGTGTAGTACCCCAGGCAATGGAGCTTTTCTGCGTAGGAAGCCCCAATCATACCGAGCCCGACAATCAATATTTTGGTGTCCTTATTCATATCTTGCGTCAACCGATAGCGTTCGTATAATCTTGTAAAAATCGGGATAGCTCTTGGCCACCGCCTCGCAACCGGCAACCCGGGCCCCGAAGGTCGATGCCAGGGCGGTGAGGCACATCGCCAACCGGTGGTCGTTGTGACTGTCAAAGGTAACACATCCCGACAGAAACTCCAGCGCCCCGCGGTCCAGCGGCTGGATGACAACCGAATCTTCCCCGACGGTAGCGCGGGCGCCGGCCTTTGCCAGTTCCGCGACCATATCGGCCACTCGGTCGCTCTCCTTTATGCGGAGGCGGGCGCATCCTGTAAAGCGCGCCCCGTGCTTGAGCGCGGCCAGGGTAAAGAGCACCGGCCCGAGGTCTATGCAGTTGGAAATATCGATGCTGCAGTAGCCCCGCTCCAGCCGTGCGAACAGCTGCCGGTAAATGCGGTCGCCCTGCAGCGAATCGGCCTTGAGGCCGCCAACGGTGACCTCTCCGCCCAGATAATTGTAAATATCAAGAAAGGCTGCGTTTGACCAATCGCCCTCCACTGTGCAGTCGGTCAGGTTGTAGCGCTGGCCGCCTGGCACGGTAATGTGGTTGCCGGCCATTTTGACTTCTACACCCGCGTTCCGCAGCACATCCAGCGTGATGTCTATATACGGCCGGCTGGTAACCGGCGGGGCAATCCAAATTTCGCTGTCGCCCTCCAGCAGGGGCAGGGCAAACAGCAGGCCGGTGATGAACTGGCTGCTGACGCTGCCGTCTATGCGGAACACGCCGCTTTTAAGGGCTCCGTCCGCAACCAGGGAGTCGGGTCCGAGTGTGTATTTAATGCCTTGATTGGCAAAGATTTTCTCGTATTCGCCTATGCCGCGCGAAAAGAGCTTGGGAGTGCCGGTAAGGTGAGCTTTGCCGCGTAGGGCCATCACCACCGGTATAAAGAAGCGGAGCGTGCTGCCGCTTTCGCCGCAGTCCAAAATGCCGCTTGCAGCGTTGCCCGCAGCCGTACCCGGCTCAACCGTGCACCGGTCGCCATCGACACTCACCGCTGCCCCCAGCGCCCTCAGGCAGCCGATGGTGGCGGAGATATCGTTAGAGAGCGCTATGTTGCTGATGGTCACCTTTTTGCCGCTTAGGAACGCGGCCAGCAAAAGCCGGTGGGCGTAACTCTTGGAAGGAGGTGCGCTCACTGCGCCGCGCGCGGTGCTTTTGCCTATGATTGCGGTGCTCATTGCTCCAGCAGAATGTCTATTGCTTCCAGATAGCCGTTTGTGCCGTGGCCTATTATAGATGCCACGCATACCGGGCGGATATAGCTCACCTGGCGGAATTCCTCCCGCTTCGAAACGTCGCTTATATGCACCTCCACGCAGGGAATGCCCACCGCCTTGAGGGCGTCCAGCAGCGCGATGCTGGTGTGGGTATATGCACCCGGATTGAACACTATGCCGTCCACCCGGTCAAAATAGGCCTGCTGGATGCGGTCTACCAGCGCCCCCTCGTGGTTGCTTTGGAAAAACTCCACTGCCACGCCGCGGTCGCAGGCGTAGTCGCCAATCTTCTCCAGCAGCGCTTCGTAGGTTTCGCTGCCGTAAATGCCGGGCTCGCGAACCCCCAGCATATTCAAATTAGGGCCGTTGAGGACAAGCAGTTTCATTATTTCTCGAATATTTTGTTGGAGAATGCGGTCTTGAGAGAGTCGCAAATTACTATTGCGGTGAGGGCGTTCACCACCGGGCAGATGCGGCGTATAATTGCGGGGTCGTGGCGCCCCTTTATGCAGATTGTGGCATCGCGGCCGGTGTACATATCCACAGTGCGTTGTTCGCGGGCTATGGAGGGGGTGGGCTTCACGGCGCAGTTGAAAACCACCGGCATCCCGTTGGAATAACCGCCGTTTATGCCGCCGTTGTTATTGGTGCGGGTGCGGATGGCCCCGCCGTCGTTGTAAAACTCATCGTTGCAGCTGCTGCCGGTGGCGCCAGCAAAGCCGAAACCGAGCCCGAACTCAACCGCCTTGATGCCGCCTATGGACATCATAGCGTTTGCCAAAGTGCCGTCCAGGCTGCCGAACCACGGCTCGCCCACGCCTGCGGGGAGGTGGCTGACGGCGGTCTGGATAATGCCGCCTATGGAGTCACAGTCGCGCCGAACGGCGTCAATAGCCTCCCTCATCTCCCCCTCGATGTCGTCCAAAACCGGAAACGCCCGGCCGTTTACCTGGTCTATCTGGCGGTCCAGGACAGTAAAATCGGTGGAGTTGAAAGGGAAGTCGGACACGCCGCCGCAATGGAGAATGTGGGTGCCTATTTTGATGCCTGTGCGCTCCAGCGCCTTGGTGCAGATGGCTCCCAGCGCCACTATAGGTGCGGTGAGGCGGCCGGAGAAATGCCCGCCGCCGCGCCAGTCTTCGAACCCCTTGTGCGCCACGTGCGCTACATAATCGGCGTGCGAAGGGCGGGCGAGGGTGTGAGTGTCCTCGTAGTCGCCGCTGCGCTTGTTGGTGTTCTCAATCAGTATGCATATTGGCTCGCCTGTGGTGTAACCGTTGAACACTCCGCTTACAATGCGGAACGCGTCCGGCTCCACGCGGGCGGTTTCGCCGCTGCCGGCGGGGCGGCGGCGTGCCAGGGCCGCTGCAATATAACTGTCACTGACCTCTATGCCGCACGGCATTCCGTCCAGCACGGCCCCTATGGCCTCCCCGTGGCTTTCGCCGAACAGGGTGAGGGAGATGTTTTTGCCGATAGTGTTACTCATAACGCAAGTTGTTCTATATCAACGGTTTCGAACCGGAAAGTGCCAATTTTATCTACCTTGACAACGGTGATGCCGGCGCCGCTGGCCTTTTTGTCGTGGGCTATCAGCGCCCTGATTTCCGCGGCGGGCAGGGAGTGGGAGACGGGGAGATTGTATTTACCAAGAACCGCTTCCAGCCGGCCGCGAACCTCGGGCCCCGCGAACGGCAGCATACCCAGCGCCACTGCCTCGCCGTGCAGGTAGCGTCCCGCGCCAACCGACTCAATGGCGTGGCCTATCGTGTGGCCGAAGTTGAGCACGCGGCGCAGCCCGCTCTCGCGCGGGTCGGCGTCCACAACGCTTTTTTTGAAGGCGATGCTGCGGCGGATAATCTCGTCCGCATCGGCGGCCGCATCGCTGCTTCGCTCTATCAGTTCGAAAAGTTCCGCATCGCCCGTCGCGCCCATTTTTATGGCCTCCACCAGGCCGTTCGCCAGCTGCCGCTGCGGCAAGGTGGCCAGCGTGTCGGGGTCTATGAGCACTTTGGAGGGCATATGGAACGCCCCCACGATGTTCTTTACGCCGCCAAAGTCTACGGCTGTTTTGCCGCCCACAGAAGAATCGACCTGCGAGAGGAGGGTGGTGGGGATGTTGAAGAAGCGGATGCCGCGCATAAAGGTCGCCGCCACGAAGCCCGCCATGTCGCCGACCACGCCGCCGCCCACCGCCACAACGGCATCGGTGCGGGTGAAGCCGCGCTCCACAAGGGCGTTCATAACCGCCGCATAGGTGGTCAGGTTCTTGTTTGCCTCGCCCTGTTCAAATGTAAAGACCGATGCCTCCACGCCGCAGCCGGCCAGACTCTCCGCCACCGTGCGCGGGTATTGCCCGGGCACTCCGGAATCGCTCACTACCAACGCTTTGCCGCTTTTCAGGCCCAGCAACTGCCCGGCGCGCGAAAGGCATCCGCGCTCTATAATAATGCTGCCGGAAATAAGCTCGGTCTGGTAATCTTTCGAAATGGATATGACGCTCCGAAGGAAGTCGGAATAGTAGCCGCGCAGGGAGGCGTCTTCAAGCTCTGCGCAGCGCCGCTCAAGCATTGCCCTTTCGCGCTCAAGATCTTCTACCGGCGCGCCTGCGGCCTTTTTATTGGCAGCAACGGAGCGCACCGCGGCCATCCTTTGCACGAACAGCTGCGCCATTGCGCTGTCAATTTGGTCTATCTTGCGGCGTTCTTCTTCGTTCATATCTGCAAAGATAGGTTTTTTTGCTAATTTAGTCCCGCAAAAGAAGCCTTTGCAAGCAATGAAAAGAAAACCCGTTGTAGATTATATTCTGATTATTGTCGGCGCCTTGCTGCAGGCGGTCGCCTACGTGCTGTTCATTGCGCCCCACAACATAGTGCCGGGCGGCGTGTACGGCATCACAATTATCCTGCATCACCTAACCCACGGCCTCTTCTCCTTTGCCCCGGACGGCCTGCCGATGGGCGTTATGGCGCTCTTTTTCAACGTCCCGCTGCTGCTGCTGGCCACCCGCAAGCTGGGCCTCCGCAGCGGAGCGCGCACCATTGTGGCTTTCGTGGCCATCGCTGCCTTTACCGATATTATTGAGGCGATTACCGGCGGCAAACCTCTCATAGAGAACGATGTGCTGCTCTCGGCCGTATTCGGCGGCATTGTGCTGGGCGTGGGCGTCTTTCTGGTAATAAACTCCTACGGAACCTGCGCTGGCACCGACGTGCTGGCCCGGGTAATCTCCCGCGCGTGGGGCATCAATCTCTCCACAATGATTCTGGTAATAGACTCTATCATAGTGATTTTGGGCTTCTTCGCCTTCAAGAGTCCGCTTGTGCCGCTCTACTCTCTTATCACCATTTTGGCATACTCCGCCACAATAGAGAGGCTGCACGTCACCAACCCCAACTGTATGCTCACCATAGTCACGGAAAAAATAGACGACGTTAAGCAGTTCATACTCTATGAAACGGGACACGGCGGCTCCTATGTCGATGCCAAGGGGCTGTATACAGACAACGACAAGAAACTCATTCTTGCCGTTGTAAGCCGTCGCGAGGCCACCGCCTGCGAAACCCGCATCCGTAAGATTGACCCCGCCGCCTTCGTGGTTGTCACCGACGCCCACGACGTAAACGGCAACGGCTTCTTCTCCGTGCCCCACTGGGACTACCGCAAAGAGAACGAATCCGCCCCGCTGCAGTAGAAACTCTATGGCTACGATGGCGCTACTGACAAAGAAAAAGGACATTCTGCTTGGCAATATTCGCCAGGGGTTGCCGTTGTCTTTCAAGGAGCGCATCAAGTTGACGCTGTTCTTGTGTGGGCCGGCGATTCTGGCGCAACTGGCGAGCACCTTGCTGCAGTTCATAGACGCATCTATGGTGGGCAGTCTGGGCGCCGGGCCGTCAGCATCTATTGGTCTGGTGTCTACATCTATCTGGCTCATAGGCGGTTTTTGTATGGCAAACGGGCAGGGGTTCAGCGTGCAGGTTGCGCACAGCATCGGTGCCAACGATTTTGCCGCAGCCCGCAACGTGCTGCGCCAGGGGCTTGCGGTGGTGCTTGCCTTCTCTGCGGTGCTGGCCATCGCGGGCCTTGCTATCGCCGGCCCGCTGCCGCGCTGGTTGGGCGGTGAAGCGGCCATCCGGGGCGACGCGTCGGCATATTTCCGCATTTTCTGCTTGTTTGTGCCCGCGATGCAGCTCAGTTTCTTTGGCGTGACCATTTTGCAATGCAGCGGCGATATGAAACTGCCGGCGCTTATGGATGTGCTGATGTGCGTGCTGGACGTGATTTTCAACTTCTTGCTGATTTTCCCCACGCGCGAACTTTCTGTGCTCGGGCTGACTTTCACTATGCCGGGCGCCGGGATGGGTGTCCGCGGCGCTGCCCTCGGCACCGGTCTGGCGGAGGCCATCACCGCCATAATTATTATGTATCTCCTGCTGGTGCGCAACCGCAACCTAGCGATTGCCGGCCGCAAGGGGTCGTTCAAGCCAGATATGCCAATTCTGCGCAAAGCCTCCGGCATCACCGGCCCTCTCTGGTTTCAGAATTTGGTTATGCGCGGCGCGTATATAGCCAGCACCTTGATTGTGGCGCCGCTGGGGGCCGTGGCGATTGCCGCCAATTCCTTTGCTATCATCGCGGAGAGTTTCTGCTATATGCCGGGTTACGGTATGGGCGACGCCGCCACCACTCTTGTGGGACAGAGCCTGGGCGCAGGGCGGCGCGATTTGGCCCGCAGTTTCTCGCGCATCACAGTTTGGCTGGGCGTGGCTATGATGGTGGCGCTGGCGGTGGTGATGTATATCCTCGCAGCGCCCATTATGAGCTTGCTTAGCGTGGATGCGGACGTTGTGGCGCTGGGCGCACGCTGCCTGCGGCTGGAAGCCTTTGCGGAGGCGGGCTATGCCGCATCCATTGTGGCCTTCGGAGCCTGCGTAGGGGCAGGAGACACCAAGGTCCCTGCGCTGCTGAACCTTATCAGCGTGTGGGCGGTGCGCATTGTTCTGGCGATCCTGCTAACACCCAAATATGGCCTTATGGGCTACTGGATTGCGATGTTTATAGAGCTCAACGTGCGCGGACTGCTGTTCGTGCTGCGCATCAAGGGAACAAAATGGATGAATT
>JAFZYD010000077.1 GCA_017616475.1 Bacteroidales bacterium | reverse complement strand
CAGGTCGATGGCCTTGTCGGGCAGGAAACGGTTGGTGATGTAGCGGTGCGAGAGCTGCACTGCCGCAATAATCGCGTCGTCTTCTATACGCACCTTGTGGTGGTTTTCGTATTTCTCCTTCAAGCCACGGAGAATGGAAATTGACTCGGCGGGCGAAGGCTCGTCTATCATAACCATCTGGAAACGGCGCTCCAGCGCCTTGTCGGTCTCGAAATACTTCTGATACTCGTCCAAGGTGGTGCTGCCGATGGCCCTCAGCTCGCCACGGGCCAGTGCCGGTTTAAGGATATTTGCGGCATCCATAGCACCGCTGGTGCGGCCCGCGCCCACCAGAGTGTGAATCTCGTCTATAAAGAGGATTATCTCGCCGTTGCTTTCGCACACGGTCTTGACAACCATCTTAAGACGCTCCTCAAACTCGCCCTGATATTTGGCGCCGGCAATAAGTGCGCCCATATCCAGCGAATAGATGGTCTTGGTTTTAAGGTTTTCGGGGACGTCGCCGTTTATTATACGTTGCGCGATGCCCTCGCTTATGGCGGTCTTGCCTACGCCCGGCTCGCCCACCAGAATAGGATTATTCTTAGTCCTGCGGCTAAGAATCTGCAGCACCCTGCGAATTTCGTCGTCACGACCGATCACAGGATCCAATTTAGATGCACGTGCCCTCTCGTTGAGGTTCACTGCATATTTTTCTAATTCTTGGTTGTTATTGGTCATATCTTTTGCTGTTAATAATCGTTTTTAAACGTTTACAAACGTCTAATCAACATATTTGCCAACGCCCAAAATCTGCCAAATTGTCAGTCCCGCAAGGGGCGCATCTACTTAGTTTTTTCTATATTTGCGGGACAAAACATTTTGCGATGAAACAATTCACAAGATTCTTTGCGATTGCCGCCGCCGTGCTGCTGCTTTCTTCCTGCGGCATTATGAACCGCACCGGCGTCAGCGCCAAATATATGCCCGTAATGCCAAACGACGTTGCGGAACAGATAATAAACAAGCACGGATTCGTGATTTCCTACAACCACGACACCCGGCTCCCCAACTGGGTGATGTGGCGACTGAAGTCGGACCACCTTACCGGCGACGCCACCCGCTCCGGCAATTCCTATCACGAAGACGGAGCCGTGCCCAAACCACGCGCCGCCGCAATGGATTATCACCGCAGCGGCTGGACCCGCGGCCATATGTGCCCAGCCGCCGACAACAAGTGGAACAAGCGGGCTATGTTCGATTCTTTCGCCTTCACCAACATCTGTCCCCAGACCGAACGGCTCAACTCCGGCGTCTGGAACGAAATTGAGATGGACTGCCGCGAGTGGGCGCGCAAATACGGCGAGGTCTTTATTATTTGCGGCCCCGTTCCGGACCGTCGTCTTAAGACCATCGGCCCTAACCACGTGGTGGTTCCGGAGGCCTTTTTCAAGGTGGTGGTATGCCTCAAGGGGGGCAAAAAGAAGGGCATCGGCTTTATCTGCTACAACGACGAGAAGCTGCGCCAGAGCGAAAAGCAGTGCGTGGCGTCTATAGAAGATATAGAAGATTTGACCGGCATCAACTTTTTCCCCAACCTCAATCCGCGCGAACAAAAGAAAATTGAGCAGCACGCCCGCCTGCGCGACTGGTAATAAGCAACTTATATGAAACGTACCCTTATTGGCGCCCTCGCCCTGCTGGCTATCGTTATAAGCCCGGTTGCAGCAGCCGCCCAGGACGCCGCTCCTTTTGTGACCAAGCACACCCGTATGGACCGTACCCGCCTGAACGTGGGCGCCTACATTTTGCAGGGCAACGCCCGCAGCGAGGCCCACGTTAAAGATATTGCGGACTGCGGCATCGACTTTATGATGTATATGAACAACGACACGGCGACGCTCAACTTGTTCCAGAAATACAACGTCGGGGCGCTGCTGGTGGGGGTTGTTCCACTTTGGTGGGGCGGGTTCGGCGACAACGCCGGCACGCTTGAAACGCAGCATCCGATAAGCGAATACGAGGCTGGCGCGGCCGCCTTCACCGACCATCCCGCCGTCTGGGGTATAGCCATTGTCGATGAACCCTCCTGCCTCGATTTCCCCTATCTTGGCAAGCTTACAACCCGGATGGAGGAACTTTTCCCCAACCAGTTCACTCACATCAACCTGCACCCCATTTACGCGCCCGGGCCACGCACCGGAAATGACCCCACAAAGGGGGCGCTCGGCACCGACTCCTATCAAGATTATATAGACCGCTATTGCAAATATGTCCCCACGGACTTTATATCCTACGACTTTTACTATCAGAACGAAGGTGTGCAGAAAGACTACGCCAATATGCGCATCGTTTCCGAGGCCTGCCGCCGCACCGGCCGCAGTATGTGGGTCACGGTGCAGGTCAACAGCGCCAAGCTGGAGGAGTGGATTTCCGAAAACCAGCTCCGCTTCCAAGCCTTCTCCGCAATGGCTTTCGGGGCAGAAAACATCACTTGGGCCTGCTATTGCTTCGGCTGGTGGTACAACCAGGTGCTCTGGGGCGACGGCAGCAAGACCCAGCAATACGACAAGCTCAAGAAGGTCAACGCGGAAATCCACACGCTGGGCGACCGCTATATGAAATACCACAACGACTCCACCTACTGCATCGGCTTCACCGACCTTGCAGCAACTATGATCGAAGGCAGCGGGATGGAGAACACCGCCAGCTACAACGACGGCATCTTTTCTGAGATTGACGCCGGCGGCTGTCCGCTGCTGGTAGGCCGTATGAGCGCCCGCGACGGCCGTCGCGGCCGGGCACTGTTCATCTGCCCTGCCGGCGACCCTTACGACATAGGCGACCTGACCTTCACCCTCCGCTTCAAATCGCGCCGCAGAGTGCGCATCACCGGCGGAGACGGCCCCATCGCCGTCAAACGCCAATGCGGCGGCCGCTACTCTCTCCAAATCAAGTCCAACCAAGGCCTCCTGATAGAAACCAAATAAGGCGCCATAAGGCACAAAAGACCGTCGCTTCAAACGACGGTCTTTTAATAATCGCCATCAGGCGATAGCGGAGGGCGTGCGCGCGGGTTTGCAGAATTGCCAGCCCGGAGCGGCGGGCTCGGGCAGCGCCCGTCATTATAGTAGCCCCTACAGGAATCGAACCTGTATCTAAGGTTTAGGAAACCTCCATTCTATCCGTTGAACTAAGAGGCCTTATAATGAAAAAGGGGTCCGAAACGATACCCCCAGTTCATTCTTGGGCAATTGGTTGCCCGTCTTTTGCCAGCTTACGCCTTCTTGGCGATTATCTGACGGCCGCGATAGTAACCGCACTCGGGGCAAACGTGGTGATACATTACAGTTGCACCGCAGTTGCTGCAAGTTGCCAGGGTAGGCAGAGGAGCTACATCGTGGGTTCTTCTTTTGTCTCTGCGCTGTTTGGAGACTTTTCGTTTAGGATGTGCCATTGTCTGTTATTTTTAATTTTTCTTTTGTTTCAACAATTCTTTGAGGCCGCTGAAAGGGGTGTTGAGGCCGCTTGCAGCTTGTTCCTCTTCCTTTGCCAGGTGAGCGATGGTTTCGGGGTTGCACCCGCCTTCCGGGTGGACCTTCTGCAGCGGCAGCGAAACGCAAATCAAATCGTATAGCGTCTGGCTCATATCCATCTCCGAAGTGCCTTCGCGGAGGATTATGTTGTTGTCGTCTTCATTGACAACTTCCTCCGGATTCTCGTCGAAGCGGACGGTTAGGGTTTCATCTATCGCAACGGGCAGGAACAAATCTTCCAGACACCTGTCGCACTCCACCTTTACCTCGCCGGCCACCGTGCAGTGTATTTCAATCCAATCTCCCTTCTGCTGTGCCGTGAAGTGGGCAGCGCAATTAACGCCCTGTATCACTTCGCGCCCGAACCCGTCGAGGAAACTCTCTTCCAGGGCAAAGTCAAACTCTTGCTTGCTGCGTGTAAGGCCGTGCAGTGGAATGATAATTTCGCTCATCGCTGTACCTATAGCAAATTGGGGTGCAAATATAGCAATATTTTTTTGGTTTGCAACCTATTTTAACGCAGCGCGTTTGCGGGCCGTCTCGTCCAGCAGAATCTTGCGCAGACGCATAGCGTGCGGAGTGACCTCAACCAGCTCGTCTTCCTGGATATATTCCAGCGCCTCTTCGAGGCTGAATTTGATGGCGGGCGGCAGCATAACTTTTTCGTCGCTGCCGGCGGCGCGCACGTTGGTGAGCTTCTTTGTCTTGCAAATATTGATGTTGAGGTCGCGCTCGCGGGTGTGCTCGCCCACCACCTGACCGGCATACACCTCATCGCCCGGCTCCACAAAAAATCGGCCGCGGTCCTGGAGTTTGTCCATTGCGTAGGCGATTGCGTCGCCCGTATCCAGCGAAACCAGCGAACCGTTTATACGCTTCTCTATGTCGCCCTTGTACGGCTCGTAATCTTTGAAGCGGTGAGAAACAACCGCCTCCCCGGCGCTGGCGGTGAGCAAGTTGCTGCGCAGACCCATCATACCGCGGGCGGGGATGTCAAAATCCAGATGGGTTCGGCCGTCGCGGGAATCCATATGAACCAGCGCCCCTTTGCGGCGGGTGGCCATCTCTATGGCGCGGCCCACGAACTCGTCCGGCACGTCAATCGTCAGATTTTCAATAGGTTCGCAACGCTGGCCGTTGATAGTTTTGTCCAGCACCTTGGGCTGGCCGACCTGCAGTTCGAAGCCCTCGCGGCGCATCGTTTCAATCAAAATAGAAAGATGCAGCACGCCGCGGCCGTACACCACAAAGGAGTCGGTGCCGACGCCCGGCTTTACGCGCAGCGCCAGGTCCTTCTCCAACTCGCGGTCCAGGCGCTCCTTGAGGTGGCGGCTGGTCACGAACTTTCCGTCGCGGCCAAAGAAGGGCGAATCGTTTATTGTGAAGAGCATACTCATTGTGGGCTCATCCACCGCGATGGGGGGCAGCGGCTCGGGGTTTTCGAAATCGGCAATGGTGTCGCCAATCTCAAAACCGGTGATGCCAACCACGGCGCAGATATCGCCGCAGGGCACTTCGTCGCGGGTGGCCTTCTCCAGCCCTTCGAACACCATCAGATCCTTGATTTTCTGCTTTTCGACAATGTCGTAGCGCTTGCAAAGCGAGATATTGTCGTTCTTATGCAGCGTGCCGCGGGTTATGCGGCCAATGGCGATACGGCCCACGTACGGGGAATATTCCAGCGAAGAAATGAGCATCTGCGGAGTGCCCTCTACATATTCCGGCGCGGGGATCTCCTCCAGAATCACGTCCAGAAGGGCGTTTATGTTGTCGGTGGGCTTGCGCCAGTCCAGCGACATCCAGCCCTGCTTTGCGCTGCCGAACACCGTCTTGAAATCCAGCTGCTCTTCGGTGGCGTCCAGGGTGAACATCAAATCGAACACCTGCTCGTTCACAAAATCGGGGCGGCAGTTGGGCTTGTCCACCTTGTTAATTACCACGATGGGCTTCTTGCCCATACTGATGGCTTTCTGAAGCACGAAACGGGTCTGCGGCATAGTACCTTCGAAGGCGTCCACCAGCAGCAGCACACCGTCCGCCATATTGAGCACGCGCTCTACCTCACCGCCAAAGTCGGCGTGGCCGGGAGTGTCTATAATATTGATTTTGACACCCTTATAGGTTACCGACACGTTCTTGGCAAGGATGGTGATACCACGCTCACGCTCCAAGTCGCCGGAATCTAGAATGAGGTCGCCCATCTTCTCCACCTCGCGCATATGGGTGGTCTGCTGTATTAGCCTGTCCACCAGCGTGGTTTTGCCGTGGTCGACGTGGGCTATTATTGCTATGTTCCTAATATTCTGCATATTGTTTCTGAAATAGGGCGCAAAAATACAATTTTTATGGCAGAATTCTGCATTTTTCCGTACTTTTGTCTGCCTCATTTCCCAACTGATTATGACAGAAAAGATACTTATTCTGGACTTCGGCTCGCAGGTGACACAGCTCATCGGCCGGCGCGTCCGGGAGCTGAACGTATATTGCGAAATCCATCCTTTCAACAAGGTGCCCGAAATAGGCCCCGACGTGCGCGGAGTTATTCTTTCCGGAAGTCCCGCCTCGGTGCGCGATGCAGCTGCCCCGCAGATAGACCTGACCGGCATCAAGGGGCGCCTGCCGCTGCTGGGCATCTGCTACGGCGCCCAATATCTGGCGCATAATTTCGGCGGCCGGGTGGCGGCGTGCGACAGCCGCGAATATGGCCGCGCTATGCTGCGGGTGGTAGATTCCGCCTCCCCGCTGTTTGCCGGCGTGAGTGAGGTTTCGCAGGTGTGGATGTCCCACGGCGACACCATCACCCGCCTCCCCGCCGGCGCCCGCATTATAGGCTCTACAGACGATGTGGCCAACGCCGCCTTCTGCATCGACGGCGATCAGACCTACTCCGTGCAGTTCCACCCGGAGGTGTTCCACAGCAAGGAAGGCCCCAAGATTCTGGAGAATTTTGTTAAGGGTATATGCGGCTGCCGCGGCGACTGGACGCCCGAAAGTTTCATTGACACCACAGTTGCGGCGCTGCGCGAAAAGCTGGGTGAGGACAAGGTGATTCTGGGCCTTTCCGGCGGTGTGGATTCCACCGTGGCTGCGGTGCTTCTTAACCGCGCCATAGGCAGCCGGCTGCACTGCATATTTGTGGACAACGGCCTGCTGCGCAAGAACGAATTTGCCGACGTGCTGGAGTCATATAAAGATATGGGCCTGAATGTGACGGGCGTGAACGCCGGGCCGCGGTTCCTATCCGCTCTGGCGGGCGTCACCGACCCCGAGGCCAAGCGCAAGGCCATAGGCAAAGCCTTCATCGAGGTCTTTGATGCTGAGGCGCAGAAGGTTGTGGGCGCGCGCTGGCTGGCTCAGGGCACCATCTATCCCGACGTGATAGAGTCCTGCTCCGTAAACGGCCCTTCCGCCAAAATCAAATCGCACCACAATGTGGGCGGCCTGCCGGAGAAGATGAACCTCAAGATTGTGGAGCCGCTGCGCAGCCTGTTCAAGGACGAAGTGCGCCGCGTGGGCCGCGCCCTGGGCATCAAAGACGAACTGATTGGCCGCCATCCCTTCCCCGGCCCGTCGCTGGGCATCCGCATACTTGGCGAAGTCACCTCCGAAAAGCTTGAGATTCTGCGAAATGCAGACGATATCTTTATCCGCAGCCTGCGCGCCTGGCCGTGCGACGCGCCCTGCGCCAGCGAACCGATGCGCCGCGCCGACAACCTCTACGACGCCATCT
>JAFZYD010000076.1 GCA_017616475.1 Bacteroidales bacterium | reverse complement strand
AGACGAGCCTTTCACGATGATGTTGTCCTGCGCGTCCACCGTAACCATAGGCACCTTGCGCAGCAGATCCAGCGCCGTCATACTCTTGGCGTCTATGTCGTGCTCCACGTCGTAACTCAATTTGTTGGCATCTATCTTGACCAGGGTGCGCAGGGCGCTGACGCTCGATTCCTTGAGCGTCTCGGCGTCATATTCCACCAGAATTTCCCCGAGGTCGATGGGCGCTCCGGTGGCGTTGAGGCTCCGCTCTACGGTCTTGCGCCCCAGATTCTCCACCCGCAGCGTCATTTCACCCTTGGCGGATGTCTTGAGAAAGAATACACCGGCCGAATCGGTAATAGTATATGTGATGCTCTCGCCTCCCTGCAGCAGTTGTGCAATCGCGGCCACCTCGCCCTCGCGGGTTTCGGCGTCCAGCACGCGGCCTGTGATGCTGGTTTGTGCGAATGCTGCAAAATTAATGAGTGTCGATGCAAGAATAAGGAGTGAGAATCGTATATGTTTCATAGAGGTTTTTATCGTATAGACGTATTCGGTGCCAAAAAGGTTAACGAAATGTTTATATTTGTAAGGTGCGAAAATAGTTATTCCAATGTTTCTGACAACTGGTTTTGATAAAATAATAGCTCTGGACGAGCGATGGCTGCTTGCTGTAAACGGCGCCTGGAGCCCGTTTCTGGATGCAATAATGAAGCCGCTTTCTGCGATTGCGATATGGTTCCCGCTGTATTTGCTGCTGGCGGTGGCCTGCTTCTTCAAAAGGTTCTACTCGACACAATGCGGCGGATATGCCCTGCGTAAGCCTATAAAGGACAATAAGTTCTGGCTGGCGGGCGTTACGGCGGTGGCAATTTGCATCCTGGGCTATCTGCTCTGCGATTGGGGTAGCAACCTTGTTAAAGATTTGGTAGCCCGGCCGCGCCCCGGTTACAATCCCGCGACCGCGGCTGGCCGCTTCCCGACCGGCACCGGCAGCCCATACGGTTTCTTCTCTGCCCACGCGGCCAACACAATGTGCTATGCGCTGCTTGTTTCGGGCATCCTGGGCCGCCGCTGGCTGCGGTTGTGTTTGGTTGTTTGGTCGCTGCTGGTTTCGTACAGCCGCATCTACCTGGGCTGTCATTTTCCCTGCGATGTTGCGGTTGGTTTAATTTACGGTATATGTGTAGCAATTTTACTCAATAGACTATATAAATTTGCAATCAGAAAAATTCAAGAAAAATACCCGGCTGCAGATGGCAAATAGTTTTTTATACCAAATTGCAAAGGCTTACGCCCGCCAGAGTGATGTGGAACTGAGGCGTTGCCTGTTTGTTTTTCCTTCCCGCCGTTCGTCGCTGTTCTTCCAGAAGTATCTGGGCCAGTGCAGCGACGCTCCGGTGTTTTCGCCCGATATGGTTACGATAGGGGATCTTTTCGCCCGATTGAGCCCCTATCGCAAGGGCGATAAAATAGAGCTGCTGTACATTCTTTGGCAGCAGTATGAGGCCATTTGCCGCAATGCCGGCCGCGAAGCGGGGACTTTCGACGATTTTGTCTCTTTCGGCGAAACCTTGCTGGCCGATTTCGGCGATGTGGACAAGTATCTGGCGGACCATTCAAAACTGTTTACCCTTGTCAGCGACCTGCGCCAGTTGGACAGCGGATACGAGTTTCTCTCGGACGAACAGCGCGAGGCCTTGGTAAAGTTCTGGGGAGTGATGGTCGCAGGGCAGGATTCGGAGCAGAAGAAGCAGTTCCTGAGCACCTGGGAGATGCTGGAAGACCTTTATTGCGCCTTTAAGGAGGCCCTTTGCGAACGGGGCATCGCCTACGAAGGGATGGTGGAGAGAGAGGTGGCGGAGCGCATATTGCACTGCGAAACGGACGGCATTGCGGCGCAACTGGCTGCATACAACCGCATTGTGGTGATTGGCCAGAACGCCCTCTCAAAATGCGAACTGGCGCTGCTCAAATATATAAAGAGCGATTTTGACGGCGACTTTTACTGGGACTATTACGGCGAATGCCTCACCGACGGCGCCAACAAGGCCTCGCATTTCATAAAGGGCTATGTAAAGGATTATCCTTCAAAATACAAGATATCCGCCGGGGCGGATGGGCGTCCGGAGGTCAAGGTTGTGGCCGTTTCGAGTGCCGTGGCCCAGGCCAAGGTTGCACAGGACGAACTTAGGACCGCCGGGGAAGACACCACCGCAGTGGTGCTCCCGGACGAAGGGATGCTTATGCCGCTGCTAAATTCCATCCCCGAGAACATCCGCAATATAAACGTCACTATGGGCTACGGGCTGCACAACAGCTCTGTCGCCTCGCTGCTGGAAGCGATGGCGTCGCTGCAAATAAACAAGCGCGAAAAAGGGTTTTATCATAAAGATGTCACCGCAATCTTGAACCATCCCGCCATCCGCGAAGCATGCCCGGAAAGTTCGGTGAACATAAGGCAGGGCATAATCGCAGCCAACAAGATTTATGTCGGGCCGGACGCATTCTCACAGGACGCACTCCAGGGACAGATATTCCGCCCGATGGAATCACCGCAGCAGATTGCTTCCTGGCAGCTGGAGTGCCTGGCGGCTATCGCCCCCCATTTGACCGACATAGAGCGGGAGTTCGCCCACGGGTACTACACCGCCATAAGCCATCTGAGGGACCTGGACATCCCTATGGAAAAGAAGACCTATTTCCGCTTTCTGCGGGAGGTGACCGCCTCTCTCACGGTGTCGTTCCGCGGCGAGCCGCTCAGCGGCCTGCAGGTTATGGGGCCGCTTGAAGTGCGCGCGCTGGATTTCGATACCCTCATAATACTCTCAGTGAACGAGGGCGTGTTCCCGGCCAAAGTGCAGAGCGACAGTATGATACCCTATAACGTGCGGCGCGGCTTCGGCCTCCCCACGGTGGAGCTTTTCGACTCCATTGCCGCCTATCACTTCTACCGCAGCATATACCGCGCAAAGAAGGTAGTGCTGGTGTATGACTCCCGCACCAAAGGGATGATGAGCGGCGAAGAGAGCCGTTTCATAAAGCAACTTCAATATCATTATCAGTATCCCATAGTCTTCGAAAGCCTGGATCTGGAGATAAAGCCGGTGGGGAACGAGGTCCGCAGCGTGGCCAAGTCAGATGATATTATTGCCAGGATGCGGGAGCTGTTCATAGGGGAGGGCAAGAAAGATTTCTCTGCCAGCGCCCTAAACGACTATCTTGCTTGCAAGCTCAAATTCTATTACAAGCATGTGAAGGGGCTGCAGGAAGAAGAGGAGGTAAGCGAGGAGGTGGACGCAGGGCAGTTCGGAAATACCTATCACCACACAATGCAGGCTATATACGAGAGCATAGGAACCAACGCAGTAGTCACCGCCCCGCTCCTTAAGAAATACATCAAAGAAGATGAGTACATCGATTCTCTGGTGCGCCGTTTCTTGAACAAGGAACTCAATCAGCCGGAGGAGAGCCCTCTTTCGCGCCGCAACCAAATAACCGCAAACCTTGTGGCTGAGATGGTGCGCACAACGCTTTCGAAGGATGCCGAATATGCCGATTTCACTTTCGTGGAGGCGGAAAAGCGTCTGCGTCACGAGCTGGAAATAACGGTGGGCGGCGCCCCGGAAAAGGTTTACCTGAAGGGGTTCATAGACCGTCAGGACCGTAAGGATGGCGAGCCCCTGCGTATTTGCGACTACAAAACCGGCAGCGTGGACGAGGTGAGCAGCTATCTGGACGCAGAATGCTTGGATGCTGTGTTCGCAGGGGAGAAAAAAACCTCCTTCCAGATGCTGGTCTATGCCCTTCTCAAGACTCTGGATGGCACTGCGCCCGAGAATTATCTTTTGGCGGTTTATCCCGTCAAAACCATCTATTCCAAGCGGGTGGAGAACCGTTTCTGCCCGGGAGAAACTGTGGAGGCTTTCGCCGCCCGGCTCCGGACGCTGCTGGAGGAAATCTTTGACGCATCGGTCCCGTTCGACGGGGTGGAGGCCGGTAACAAAACTTGTGAATATTGCCCCGCACGGGCTATTTGCGGCAGATAAATATGGGAGATAGAGTTATGGAAAAAGGACAACTTGACATATACAAGGCATCTGCCGGCAGCGGTAAAACCCACACGCTGGCACACAAATATATAGATATCCTTCTGTCCAAGAATGCGGACACCGAGGCCTACAAACATATCCTGGCGGTGACCTTCACCAATAAGGCCACCGAGGAGATGAAGGGGCGCATAGTGTCCATCCTCTACAAACTCTCGCAAGGGAAAGGGGAGGAACTTGAAAAACTGTCTCCGGCGGAGGCGGCGGAGGTGAAAGCACGCGCCAAGACCATCCTCACCGCCATTCTGCACGATTACTCCAACTTCCAGGTCACCACAATAGACAAGTTTTTCCAGCAGATATTCCGCTCCTTCGCCCGCGAATTGGGCAGTTTTACCAACTACAGGGTGGAACTAAGCGACGAGGACGTTCTCACTCACGCTATAGACGAGATGCTCTCCCGGCTGGACGACGCTTCCGCTCCGGACGCAGAAACAATCTTCAAGATTATAAACAGCTTTGCGCTGGACCAGTGGCGCTACAGCAGCAAGTCCCAATATACAGAGCAGCTGCTCTCCTTTGCAAAACTCTTTATAAAGGAAGATTTCAAGACCAAGGCTGGGGACTATAAATCCGATTTTGCCCGTATAGACAATGCGGGCAAGAAGGCGGCGGACTATGCGGCGGCTTTCGAAGACAAGCTCAAGAGCCTGGCGGAAGAAGCTATTCTGGCCATCAAGGGCCAGGGGCTGGACTTAACCGATTTTAAAGGCGGTTCAAGGGGCGTTATGCAAAAGTTGCCGGCATACGCTAAAGGTGAGATGCCGCTGCTCACAGATGGGCAGAAGGAGATGTTTTTGGGCTCACCGGACGGGTGGTTTTCCAAAGATAAACAGGCAGCACACAAAATAGCTCTTGCCCAAGCCGCCTGCAACCGCCCGGGCAAACCGGGGCTGGACGACCTGCTGCGGCAGATAGTGGAGCTGTTCGGCGAACCCTACGCCCAATACCGCACCGCCGCCATAATCCGCACCAATCTGGGCGTTATGAAGATTTTCGGCGGGATCCACGACAGCCTGCTGCGCTACCTCAAGGAGAACAACATAATGCTGCTGGGCGAAACAACCCACGCTCTCAACAAGATGATTGCCGGCAGCGACACCCCGTTCATATACGAGCGCATAGGCAGCTGGCTGGACAACTATCTGCTGGACGAGTTCCAGGACTTTTCGCTGATGCAGTGGGATAATTTCAAGCCGCTGCTGGAGCAGAGCCTGGACACGGGCGGCGACAACCTTATTGTGGGCGATGTAAAGCAGAGCATCTACCGGTGGCGCGGCAGCGACTGGAGCACCCTCCAGCGTGGGGTGGAGGAGCAGCTGAGCGGGAAGAGTCTGGACATCAAATCGCTGGGCGACAACTGGCGCAGCGACCGGGTGATTGTAGATTTCAACAACGAATTCTTTGCGGCCATCACCAATAAGGACAACGGCAGTTTCAAAGGCGATGAAACCATTGCCCAAGTCTATTCCGACTGCGTCCAGACGCCGGTCAAAGCGGGCGGCGGCCACGTCAAGGTGACCTTCTGGGAAGGCAAGGACGAGAGCGACGACCCTGCCTGCCTGGCAATGCTCAAAGATGAGGTAGAGCGACTGACCGACCTTGGTTATCCCCGCAGCGATATCTATTTTCTGGTCCGCACCAACCGCGAGGCGTCGGCCGTTGCGGCGCGCCTGATTGCAGACGACATTGACGTTATTACAGACGAATCGTTGGTGGTAGGGGCCTCCGGCTATGTCCAGAGAATAGTGGCGGTGCTCAAATATTTGATAAACGCCCAGGACCCCGTGAATGCGCAGGTTGTGGCGGAAATGGGGCTGGACAAGGCTATTTTGAACCCGGAAGGCAACTCCCTCTACGACATCTGCGAGAATGTGGTCCGCGCCCTTGGCGAGGACTTGCTGGATGGGCAGATGCCCTATCTTATGACCTTTATGGACCTGGTGCTGGACTATATGCGCGACTACGGGTCGGACATCGCCGGGTTCATCAAGTGGTGGGGCGAAACGGGCTGTAAGCAGACCATTTCGGCGCCCAAAGGGGCGGACGCTGTGCGCATAATGACCATCCACAAGGCCAAGGGACTCGGCTGCCCGGTGGTAATATTGCCCTTCTTCCACGAGCAGTTGACCCCCAAAATGACCAACTATATGTGGTGCTCCGAAACGGAACATTTCGACGCCGGCCTTATGCCCGTCGAGTTCAAGAAGGAGGTGGGCGAGACCACCTTCGGCGGCGACTATTCCCGCGAGGCCCTCTACTACAAGATGGATGCGCTCAACACCGCCTACGTGGCCTTTACCCGCGCCAAGCACGAACTCATTGTGTTCGCCCGCATAAAGAACAAAAAGCCGGGCATTTCCGATATGCTCTATGAGATGTATTCACCCCTTGCAGAAGATAATGTCTACGAAATAGGGGAGTCGTGTTCATACAAGGCCGAAGACGACGAGTCTGCAAAAGTCACCCGCCGGCCTTTGCCCGGCTACAACTCCATTCCAATGGAGGGCACCGCCGGCAAAAAGCGGCTTGCGCTGGTGTTCCGCGGCTCGGAATTCTTTGAAGAG
The DNA here is from genome assembly GCA_017616475.1 of Bacteroidales bacterium. Lineage (GTDB taxonomy): Bacteria > Bacteroidota > Bacteroidia > Bacteroidales > UBA932 > Equibacterium. Next base: position 49,873 of record JAFZYD010000076.1, on the reverse strand, counting down.
GGGGCTCAGTCCGCCCGCGCCCGCGGCATCGTGCTGCACGACATACTGTCGTCCATCAACAGCGTCGCCGACATCCCGGCGGCGGTAAAAGCGGCGGTGGACGGTGGCGAACTGGAGAGCGCAAAGGCTCAGGAAACCGTGCAGATGGTGCAGCAGATGCTCTCCGAGGTTGCCGGCTACGGCTGGTTCAGCTCCGACTGGGATACCCTCAACGAAGCCTCGATTATTGACACTGACGGCAAGCTTTACCGTCCCGACCGGGTGCTTACCCGCGGCAGTCGCGCGGTGGTGATAGACTACAAGTTCGGCACCAGCCACAGCGGCTACCAGCGCCAGGTGCGCAACTATATGGCGCTGCTGCGCGAAATGGGCTTCGAAGAAGTAGAAGGATATCTTTGGTACGCAGCCGAGCACAAAATAGAAAAAGTTTGAGTAAATTTGCCTTCCGTGAAAGGCAAATTATATCTGATACCTTCGCCGCTGGGCGATGGTGACCCCAGGCAGGTACTCCCTGCCGCCGTTTTCGATTGCATTGCAAAACTCGATACTTTCGTGGTGGAGGAGGTGCGCACCGCGCGCCGTTTCCTTTCCTCCGCCGGCCTCAAGGGGCAGATAGACGGCCTGACCTTCTACGAACTCAACGAACACACCGCCGACGCCGATGCCGCCGCCTATGTCAAACTGCTTGAAGACGGGCGCGACGTGGGGCTTATAAGCGAAGCCGGGCTTCCGGCGGTGGCCGACCCGGGCGGCGTGCTGGTGGCCGCGGCGCACCGTCATAACATCGAAGTCGTGCCGCTGGTGGGACCGTCGTCGCTTATGCTGGCCCTTATGTCTTCCGGGATGAACGGCCAGTCGTTCGCCTTTACCGGCTATCTCCCGGTTAAACCGGCCGAACGCCGCGCGCGCCTGGCAGAACTGGAGAAGATTTCCCGCCGCACCGGTCAGACCCAGATAATAATTGAAACACCGTACCGCAACGACGCGCTCCTGGCCGATATGCTGGAGGTGCTTTCTTCAGACACCCGGATATGCATCGCCGCCGACATCACCTGCCCGGACGCCTTTATTGCAACGCGCACCGCAGGGGAGTGGAAGAGGCAGGTTCCGACCATTGGCAAGCGACCTTGCGTGTTTGTTATATCTGCATAGAATCAATAAGTTAACGGCTGTTATATGAATAAAAACTCAGTTATAGAGCTAAAGGGTCTGAAGTTCCACTCATACCACGGCTGCCTGCCGGACGAACGCATTGTAGGGGCCGACTATGAGGTGAATCTAACCTGCGTGGTGGACCTGCGAAAGGCTGCCGCAACCGACGATCTCAAGCACACTGTGGACTATTCGGTGCTCTATAACATAGTTAAGGATGCTATGCAGACTCCGGTGAATTTGCTGGAGAAAGTGGCGGGTACCATCCTCAAGAACGTGCGTTATTACGCGCCCAAAGTGAAATCTGCCACCGTAACCATCTGCAAGATGCAGCCGCCGTTCGACTATTCTCCCGCAGCTCTGGACACCGGGCATACTGCGGCCTGCGTCACAATGAGTTTCTGATATGAAGCGGGCAGCGTTTGATACTCTGGGTTGCAAACTGAGCTTTGCCGAGTCATCTGCAATGGCCCGCCGCTTTGCCGCCGCCGGATTCGAGATTGTGGAGCCGGGGCAGAGCGCCGACATCTACGTTATAAACACTTGCTCGGTAACGGAGCACGCGGACAAAAAAGGGCGCAACATAATAAACCGCTACCACCGCAAATTCCCACAGGCCCGCATTGTGGTCACCGGCTGCCAGGCGCAACTCAAGGCACAGCAGCTGGCGGCGTTGGAGGGCGTCTGGGCAGTGGTCGGCAGCGACTTCAAAGGTGAAATACTGGAAATAGCCACGGCAGATTCCCTGGAAACAAAACTGTTTATAAAGCCCATCGGGGAGAGCCTCAAGTATTTCCCGGCCCATTCTTCAGTGGGGCGCACCCGGGCCTTTTTGAAGGTCCAGGACGGCTGCGACTACCATTGCACCTACTGTACCGTGCCCCTGGCCCGCGGCGACAGCCGCAACGCCCCAATAGCGGAAATAGTGGCGCAGGCACGCGAAATTGCGGCCGCCGGCTTCAAGGAGGTGGTGATTACCGGCGTCAACACGGGCGATTTTGGCAAGACCACCGGCGAGACTTTCTTTGACCTGCTGCGCGCCCTGAACGGTGTGGACGGGATAGAGCGCTACCGGATATCGTCCATCGAGCCCAACTTGCTCACAGACGAAATGATAGATTGGATTGCTTCCGGCACCAAGATTCTGCCGCACTTCCACATCCCGCTGCAGTCGGGCTGCGACCGAATCCTGGCCGCTATGCACCGTCGCTACAACACCGGTTTCTTCCGTCGCAAAATAGAGTATATCCGCAGTAAGATGGAAGGGGTCTTTTTTGGCATAGACGTTATTGTGGGCTTCCCTGGCGAAAGCCGGGAAGATTTTGAAACTACATACAGATTTCTCGAGGAGATACGGCCCGCCTTCATCCACATTTTCCCTTACTCCCGCCGCGCCGGCACCCCGGCCGCCGATATGCCGGGCCAGGTTCCGGAAGGGGAGAAAAAGGCCCGTGTGCAGGCTCTTGAAGAGCTGTGCGAAAGGTTGCACGGCGAGTTTTACGCCGCCAACCGCGGCCGGCGGGAGCAGGTGCTTTTCGAGAGCACCGTGCGCGACGGAAAGATGTTCGGCTACAGCCGCAACTATATAAAGGTAGAACGCGACTACGACCCCGCGCTGGTGGGGCAGATAGTCGAAGTCGAATTGTAATATGGCAAACAAAGTGATATTTATGGGCACCGGCACTTCGTCCGGCGTCCCTATGCTCGGTTGCAGCTGCCCCGTGTGCCGGTCGGCCGACCCTCGCGACAAAAGGCTGCGGGCTTCGGTTTACGTGGAGTACGAGGGGCTCAAGCTGCTGGTGGACGCAGGACCAGATTTCCGCAGCCAGATGCTGCGGGAAAACATAAGCCACATAGACGCCATACTGCTGACCCACAACCACAAGGACCACACCGGCGGCCTGGACGACGTGCGCAGTTTTAACTATTTTGAGAAGCGCGCCTTTCCAATCTATTGCGAGCCGTACGTGCAGGCCTCGCTCCGCCAGGAATATGCTTACGCTTTTGAAGAGCACCCTTACCCGGGCGCGCCGCAGTACGACCTCCACACTATAGGCGAGGAGCCCTTCAAGATAAACGGAGTGGAGATAATTCCCGTCCGTGCCCTCCACTATATGCTGCCGGTGCTGGGCTTCCGCTTCGGCGCCTTCGGCTATTTGACCGACGCCAGCAGCATAAGCGATGAACAAATAGAAAAATTCCGCGGGGTGGACATTTTTGTGGTGAACACAATCCGCTACGAAAAACATATTTCCCACTTTAATGTGGCAGAGGCAATGCAAGTGGTTGAAAAAGTGGGCGCAAGGCGTTCTTTCTTCACCCATCTTTCGCACCAGTTGCCCGCCCACGAGGCGTTCAAGGCGGCCCTGCCGCCCGGCGTGGAACCGGCGTACGACGGATTGCAACTTGTCTTTTAAACAAAGAATATTTAATTTTGAGAGATTGAATTCAACAAAACAACAATATGGCTTTTAATTCTATAAGTGTGGACCTTGGCGCGACCAGCGGCAGGGTCGTGCTGGCTAAACTGGACAATGGCAAACTGGAGCTGGAAGAGGTTCACCGCTTCCCCAACGGTTTCTCTACAATCGCCGGTCGTACCTATTGCAATCTTTATTATCTGTTCGATGAAATCCGCAAGGGGCTCAAGAAAGTGGGCTCCCGCGGCATTGAGGTAGCCTCCATCGGCGTTGACACCTGGGGCGTGGATGTTGTTTGCGTGGGCAGCGACGGGCATATCCTTTCGCAGCCTCGCGCCTACCGCGACCCGTACACAGACGGAATGATGGAGGAATATTTCAAGATTGTTCCCAAAGATGAGGTATACCGCCGCACCGGCATTCAGTTTATGAACTTCAACACTCTGTTCCAGCTGTTCACTCTCCACCGCGAGGGCAACTCCTCCCTGGAGGCGGCCGACAGGGTGCTTTTCCTGCCCGACGCACTGTCGTTCCTTATGACGGGCAATATGGTGTGCGAATACACAATCCTCTCCACTTCGCAGTTCCTGAACCCCTACGACAAGAAGATTGACGAAGGGTTGCTGGAGGCCGCAGGAATTGACCCCGACCTCTTCCCGGGGATTGTTATGCCGGGCCACGTGGTGGGTCCGCTCACCGACGAACTGGCGCGCGAAACGGGCCTGGGCCCCGTAAGGGTCATTGCAGTTGCAGGTCACGACACCGGCAGCGCCGTGGCCGCCGTGCCCGCCACCACAAAGAATTTCGCCTACCTCTCTTCCGGCACTTGGTCGCTGATTGGCATCGAGGCCTATGAGCCCATTATAGGCGAAGAGTCGTTCAAGGAGAATTATACCAACGAAGGCGGCATAGACGGCACCATCCGCTTCCTAAAGAACGTTACCGGTATGTGGCTGTTGGAGCAGTGCCGCGTGCGCTGGGCGGAGCAGGGCAAGGACTACAGCTATCCGCAGATTGTGGAGATGATGGGCCAGGCCAAGCCCTTCGTGTCGTTCGTGGACCCGGATGACCCTGTGTTTGCCGCTCCGGACGATATGGAGAAGGCCATCAAAGATTATTGCCGTTCCCACGGCGAGGCTGTTCCCGAAGACGACAAGGCGCTGGTGCGCTGCATCTTCGAAAGCCTGGCGCTCAAGTATCGCAACGTAATTGACACCCTCAACAGCAAGTTTGTAAAGGAGCCCATAGAGGTGCTGCACATTATTGGCGGCGGCAGCAAGAACGCCCTGCTGAACCAGATTACAGCCAATGCTACCAAACTGCGCGTGCTGGCGGGTCCTTCGGAGGCGACCACCATCGGCAACGTTATGATTCAGGCCCGTGCCGCAGGCATCGTGAACACCAAGGAGGAAATGCGCGCCCTGATTGGCCGCAGCATCACTCTGGAGGAGTATCTGCCGCAGGATACAGAGCTTTGGGACGCCGCTTACAAGAGATTCAAAGAGATAATATCAAAATAACAAACAATTAATCCGATATGAAAGAACAACAAGTAATCAAGGCTTACGAACTGGCCAAAGAGCGCTACGCCGCCATCGGTATCGACACCGACAAAGTGCTGGAGCAACTCCAGAATTTCCATCTCTCTATGCACTGCTGGCAGGCAGACGACGTAAAGGGCTTCGAGGTTCAGGCCGGCGCCCTCTCGGGCGGCATTCAGTCCACCGGCAACTATCCCGGCGCTGCCCGCAACATAGATGAACTGCGCGCTGACGTACTCAAGGCCAAGAGCCTGATCCCCGGTAACCACCGTCTGAATCTGCACGAGATTTACGGCGACTTCCAGGGCAAAGTCGTAGACCGCGACGAGGTCACTGTAGACTATTTCAAGAGCTGGATAGAGTGGGGCAAGGCCAACGATACCAAGCTGGACTTCAACTCCACTTCCTTCTCGCATCCCAAGAGCGGCAACCTGTCGCTTTCAAATCCCGACAAGGGCATCCGCGATTTCTGGATCGAGCACACAAAGCGCTGCCGTGACATCGCCGACGCAATGGGTAAGGCCCAGAACGACCCTTGTATCCTGAACGTTTGGGTTCACGACGGCTGCAAGGATGTTTCTGTTAACCATATGCTGTACCGCAGCCTGCTCAAGGACTCCCTGGACAAGATATTTGCAGAGGACAAGAAGCATATGAAAGACTGCATCGAGGGCAAGGTGTTCGGCATCGGCCTGGAGAGCTTCACCGTAGGTTCGCACGACTTCTACACTGCATACGCTGCCGCCAACGGCAAGATCCCTACAATCGACACCGGTCACTATCATCCCGCAGAGATTCCCGCCGACAAGGTATCCGCACTGCTCAACTTCGTGCCCGAGCTTATGCTGCACGTTAGCCGTCCCATCCGCTGGGATTCCGACCACGTTACCATTATGGACGACAATACCCTGGAGCTCTTTGCAGAGATAGTTCGCGCAAACGCTCTGGAGCGCGTACATTACGGTCTGGATTATTTCGACGGCGCTATGAACCGCGTCGGCGCATACGTAACCGGCAGCCGCGCTGCACAGAAGTGTATGTTGCGCGCAATGCTGGAGCCGCGTGAGCTTATGAGCAAATATGAGCTCGAAGACAAGCACTTTGAGGTGCTCGCACTCTACGAAGAGGCAAAGGCTATGCCTTGGGGCGCCATCTACGATATGTTCTGCCTCAAGAACAACGTGCCCGTGGGCGACGAGTTCATCGAGGTTATCCAGAAATACGAAGCACAGGTTACCAGCAAACGCTAAACGTTTCCGGCTATGATTTTTATAGGTCTGTTAATTATTGCGATAGGTGCGTTCTGCCAGGCGAGCAGCTACGTCCCTATCAACAAAATCAAGGAGTGGAGCTGGGAGAGCTACTGGATTGTTCAGGGCGTCTTCGCCTGGCTCATATTCCCGTTCCTCGGTGCTCTGCTGGCAGTGACTCCGGGCGAAAACCTTATGTCGCTCTATAGTGCCGATCCCAAGGCGACGCTGCTCACTATCTTCTTCGGTATGCTGTGGGGCATCGGAGGCCTTACCTTCGGCCTGTCGATGCGCTACCTTGGCGTCGCGCTGGGCCAGAGCCTGGCGCTGGGTATCTGCTCCGCGCTCGGCGTTATTCTGACCCCGGTCGCCACCGACCTGCTGGGACTTAGCTCCGGCGCGGTGGGCACCATCACCGGTGCGGTAATAGCCGGAGTCGTGGTTATGTTCATTGGCGTGCTCATCATTGGCCTGGCGGGCAGTATGAGGGCCAAAGCCACTGCCAAAGACAAGAAGGACGGGGCCGAGCCCCAGCGCTTCAACTTTGGCAAGGGTATCCTCGTAGCGCTTATTTCGGGCTTTATGAGCGCCTGCTTCGCAATTGGCCTGGGTTGCGGCAACAAAATGTTCTTCGAAGGGACCAACGAGATGTTCAAGCAGCTCCCCGCGGTGCTGCTGGTTACCATAGGCGGCTTCATTGTAAACGCCGTCTACTGTTTCTCCCAGAACACCAAGAACAAGACCTGGGGCGACTACAAGAAAGGCAAGCTCTGGGGCCACAACCTGTTGTTCTGCGCCCTGGCCGGTATCCTCTGGTACAGCCAGTTCTTTGGCCTGTCGCTGGGCAAGGCGTTCCTCACTTCGTCTCCCGCGCTGCTGGCCTTCGCCTGGGCAATCCTGATGTCGCTGGATATCCTCTTCTCCAATTTCTGGGGCATTGTGCTCAAAGAGTGGAAAGGGTGTAAATCCAAAATCATCTGGACCCTGGCCATCGGCCTGGCCATTCTTATCTTCTCAATCTTTCTCCCGCAGTTGATAGGATAGCCGCGCCGTTTGTAGAAAAGCCGGTCTGATGCACTTCAGACCGGCTTTTTTATGTTGAAAAAATGTAAATAGAAAAAACGGGCAGGGGGTGTTTGGTTGGATGGTTTGGCGTAACTTTGCTACGCGCGAAAACTGGGCAATAATCATACAACCAAATATATTATGAAAATCAGCGATCAAGCTATTTATGATGCCCGCAAGTTAGGTTCGGGCAGAATGCTGACACTCGGTCTGCAGCACATGTTCGCGATGTTCGGCGCCACCGTACTGGTGCCTGTCATCACCGGTCTTTCGATGTCCGCTACACTGCTATTCGCAGGTCTGGGTACTCTCATCTTCCATCTTTGCACCAAGCTCAAAGTGCCCGCATTCCTGGGCTCTTCGTTCGCATTCCTCGGCGGTTACGCCACTGTGGTCCAGATGGGTATGGCGGGTGGCCTCACCCAGGCGCAGGCGCTCCCTTATGCCTGCATCGGCGTCTTCTGCGCAGGTCTCATCTACTTTATTCTCGCAGGGCTTTTCGCTGCCTTCGGGGCAAAGAGGGTGATGCGCTTCTTCCCGCCGATTGTAACGGGTCCCATAATCATCGCCATCGGTCTCATCCTGGCCGGTTCCGCCATCAACAACTGCAACCAGAATTGGTGGATTGCGCTGCTGGCAATCGCCATTATTGTTGTGTGCAACATCTGGGGCAAGGGTATGATAAAGATTATCCCCATCCTTCTGGGCGTGCTCGGCTCTTACATTGTTGCCGCCTGCTTTGGCCTGTGCGACTTTACCGCCGTCAAGGAGGCAGCCTGGGTAGGTCTTCCCGTGCAGTGGGAGAACACCGCAATATCCGTGTTCAGCAACCCTGACTGGAGCCTGATTCTTGCAGCCATCATCGCCATCATCCCCATCTCACTGGCAACTATGATGGAGCATATAGGCGATATGTGTGCTATCTCCTCTACCACAGGTATAAACTATCTTGAGGATCCGGGTCTGCACCGCACCCTTATGGGCGACGGTCTGGCTACCTCCCTGGCTTCGCTGTTCGGCGCCCCGGCAAATACCACCTACGGCGAGAACACCGGAGTGCTCAACCTCACCAAAGTTTATGACCCGCGCGTGATTCGCATCGCAGCCGTTTTCGCAATAATCCTGAGTTTCTGCCCCAAGTTCTCCGCACTTATCGGAGCTATGCCGGCAGCCACCATCGGCGGCGTTTCGCTGGTGCTCTACGGTATGATTTCCGCCGTCGGCGTGCGCAACGTAGTGGAGAATCAGGTGGACTTTAAATCGTCCCGCAACGTGCTTGTAATGGCGCTCATCCTGGTGCTTGCAATAGGTATCTCCTATAGCGAGGCAGGATCTCTCACCATCGGTTCCGTTAAACTTTCCGGCCTTGCAGTAGCTGCCCTCGTGGGCATCATTCTCAACGCCATCCTTCCCGGCAAAGACTATGAGTTCGGCAAGAACAATCTTGGCGACAAGTCGGTGGATTTCGAGGTGAACCGTCTCGAGAAAGATGAATAAGGACCTGCTCATAAAAAACCTTCGCGTGGTGCCCGATTATCCTGTGAAAGGGATAATGTTCTTTGATGTGACCACCCTGTTCAAAGACAAGGAGTGTATGAAAGAGATTGTGGACGCCATTTGCGAATTATATAAAGACAAGGGCATTACCAAGGTGGCCGGCATAGAGTCGCGCGGGTTTATATCTGCCGCGGCGGTGGCCCACCGGCTCGGGGCGGGATTCGTCCCCGTGCGCAAGCCGGGCAAACTGCCAGCCGACACCATTCGGGAAACCTATTCCAAGGAGTACGGCACCGATATGATAGAGATTCATACGGATGCAATAACTCCCGACGATATTGTTCTTGTACACGACGATATACTGGCGACCGGCGGCACTGCCTCGGCCGCCATTTCGCTTGTTAAAAAGTTCCACCCCAAGGCGGTGTTCGTGAACTTTATTATTGACATCACAGACGTGCCGCGCACCAACCCGCTGCCGGACGGCGTGCCCGTGACATCCTTACTACAGTTGAGCGAGAATTGATAAACAACATTTTTTTAACCTAATAGCTATGTTCAAAAAACTCTTCATTGCAGCCTTCGCGCTGCTGGCAATGGCGACCACCGTCAACGCCCAGACAAACTTCCAGAGCTTCTACGATCTTGGCAGAGGCCACTTTACCACCACTATGGAAGGTTTCCATATGGACAATTGGGGTAACACCTTCTTTTTCATTGATTACGACTACAATTTCCGCAACGGCAATGTAGTAGTTTCTCCCAACAACACCTACTTTGAGATTGCACGCTGCCTGAACTTCTGGCAGGACACCAAACTGGCCCCGTTCAGTTGGCAACTTGAGTACAACGGCAGTTTCGGCACCTGGGGCAACCTGTTTGGTACTCCCGGTGTAGATTACGGTGCATTCCCCGTAAACAGTGCTTTCCTCACCGGTGTGGATTATTTCCTGCACAGCGGTGATTTCAAGAATACACTGAACCTCAAACTCCTCTACAAACATTTTGTGCAGCTCCCCTCCAAGGTGCCTATGCAGTTCACCGCAGTCTGGGGCTGCCAGGATCTCTTTGGCGCTCCCGGCCTCCGCTTCAGCGGCTTTGCCGATTTCTGGTGCGAGTACGACCATCTGGTGTTCCTCTCCGAGCCCCAGATTTGGTATCAGCTGTTCGACCACTTCAACATCGGCAGCGAGGTTGAGTTCAGCTACAACTTTGCAGGTATGCAGGGCTTCCACGTGCTGCCTTGCATCGGTACCAAATGGGTATTCTAACCTAAAACATATCGATTATGAGTTTTTTAGCTAAAGCCTTCGGGTTTGATAAAGCAAAACACAATGTACGCACCGAGATTCTGGCGGGTCTTACCACCTTCCTCACTATGGCGTACATTCTGGCTGTCAATCCCGGCATTTTCAGCGCCCTCGATATGCCCGGCGGAGCAGTGTTCACAGCTACCGCCCTGGCCGCCATCGTAGGTACTCTCGTAATGGCGTTATACGCCAAGAAGCCGTTCGCCCTCGCCCCCGGTATGGGCCTCAACGCTTTCTTTGTATTTACAGTGTGCCTGGGTATGGGCCACAGCTGGCAGTTTGCACTCACGGCTGTTTTCCTGGAGGGTATAATCTTCATTATCCTCACCCTGACCAAGGTCCGCACCTGGCTCATCAACGCCATTCCCGGCACCCTCAAGAAAGCCATCGGCGCCGGTATCGGCCTGTTCATCGCCTTCATCGGCCTGCAGAACGCCGGCATCATTGCCAATAGCGACGCCACCCTGGTGACTTTGGGCGACATTACCCACGGCACCGGCCTGCTGGCCCTGATAGGCCTCTTTATCACCGCCGGCCTGGTTATGGCAAAGGTCCGCGGCGGCATACTGTGGGGTATCCTCATAACCGCCATTCTGGGTCTGTTTATCAAAGACCCTGCAACGGGTGCAGCCATCACCACTCTCCCTTCCAAGTACGTCTCCCTGCCGGAGAGCATTTCTCCCATCTTCTGCAAGTTCGAGTGGGGCCAGATTCTCAGCTGGGATATGCTGGCCGTGGTCTTCACCTTCCTCTTTATTGATATGTTCGACACTATGGGCACCATTATCGGCGTGCACCAGGGTGCGGGCCTTATCGACAAAGGCAACGAGGAGATTCCCGGCGTAGAGAAGATGTTCCTGGCCGACTCTATCGCGACCATTGCAGGCGCTTGCTTCGGAACTTCTACCACCACCACTTACGTAGAGAGCGCATCGGGCGTAGGCGAGGGCGGCCGCACCGGCCTCACCGCCTTCTCCGTGGCAGTGCTCTTTGCTCTGGCGCTGTTCCTGAGTCCCATATTCCTGGCAATCCCCGGCGCAGCTACCGCTCCCGCCCTCATTATTGTGGGCGTTATGATGATGCCGTCCATCAAGACCATCCACTGGGAAGACTACTGCAAGGCAATCCCCGCATTCATAACCATTATTATGATGCCCCTTGCATACAGCATCTCCGACGGTATCCTGCTCGGCGTAATCTCCTATGTTCTTTGCCACGCCGTAGCCGGCAAATTCAAAGACATCTCCATCACGATGTGGATACTTGCAATCCTTTTCATCTGCAAGTACATCTTCATCTAAGAGATACCAAACCTCTCACCTTGAAAGGCGGTCCACTGCGACCGCCTTTTTTGCTGCCGGCCCAACACTTGGTAATTCGCTAAAAATTACTATCTTTACAAATTGCAAATAACTTAAAATACTGATGAAAGATTCAAAAACCCGTAAGAGGAACTGGCGGGACCGATACGACGCATACTATGTGTCCGGACTTGATTCGCTGCATGTGCTGATGCCGTACATCATGGGCCCCAGGACCAAGAACGAGGCGGTGATGGGCGAGGTGATAGATCTCACGGAGGTTGACAAGTATCTCGAAAAGAAAAACGCCGCAAATCCCGAATTCAAATACACGTGGTTCCACGTAATCACTGCCGTTACGGCAAAAACATTCCTGCTGCGCCCCAAGATGAACTATTTTATAGCCGGCCACCGGTATTATGAGCGCAAGAAAATCGTAGTAGCTTTCAATGTAAAGCGTCAGTTCAACGACGAGGCGGAAGAGGCGATTGCAAAGTTTGTCCTCGATCCCGAAGGCGGCGCGCCCATCGAGCAGGTACACGACTATGTGCAGCAATTTGTCACAAAGGTGAGAAAGGAAGACAAGGTTGTGGGTATCACAAACGCAATGAATATTCTGCAGGTTCTCCCGAGACCAATCTACAAGCTGGTAGCCTGGACGCTTAACAAACTTGAGTATTACGGCCACTATCCCAAATCTCTGGCCAAGGACGATCCCTGCTTTTCGAGCGCATATCTGACTAATCTGGGCAGCATAAAGCTCCATGCAGACTATCACCATCTGTTTGACTGGGGAAATATATCATTCTTTATGGTCATCAGCGAGAAGAAACTCCGCCCGTTCTGGCACGAAGACGGCACATATGAGCTGCGTAACACAATCAAACTGGGTCTGACGGTAGACGAGCGCATTGCAGACGGCTATTACTTTGCACAGACAATCAAGGTAATGCGCCAGCTCTTTGCCCATCCCGAACTCCTTGACCTGGACGCAGCCACACCTGTAGAATTAGACTAAACCTTTACCAATGAAATATATCTTAGACAACATAGCAACTCCCTGGCTCAACAGCTACGGAGAGGTGCCTGCACATCTTGATTATCTCGAAAAAACAATGTCAGAAACGGTGCTGGATACTGCCTCCCGAGAAGGCGGTTTCCCGGCTATGACATTTATGGGGCGTAGGATCTCTTACAAATCGCTTGCAGAGAACTTGGACAAAACGGCCCGCGCATTCTACGCGTTGGGCATTCGCGCCGGACAGCGCGTGCTGGTATGCCTTCCCAACGTGCCGCAGGCCATCTACTGCCTGTACGGCCTCAACCGCATCGGGGCGGTGGCCTCTATGGTGCATCCGCTCTCCGCAGAGGCAGAAATAGCCTTCTTTATGAACGAGGCATCCTGCGAAATAGCCATTACGCTGGATCAGTTTTATGCAAAATTCCTTGAGGTCCAGAAGCTGCGCCCCATCTCCAAGCTTGTAATTACCCGCGTATCGGAAGAGCTCCCGTTCCCTCTCTCTTTAGGACAGAAGCTCCTCACGGAGAGCAAGTTCCCCAAGATTCGCACGGAGGGCAACGTCATCCTATGGAAAGATATGCTTAAGGGCGCCGACAGCGTCAAGGAGGGCTATGTCGCTGCCAAGGACTACCGCACCGAGGCGGTGGTGCTCTTCTCCGGCGGCACGACCGGCACCACCAAGGGCATCATGCTTTCCGATTTGAATTTCAACGCTTTAGGACAGCAGACCGGCGCTATGGCCAATTTTGAGGTTCATCACGCCAAGATGCTGGCGGCTATGCCGGTTTTTCATGGCTTTGGCCTGGGCGTTTGTATACATACTATGATGGTGGTGGGCGGCACTTCCATACTGGTGCCCCGCTTCAATGTGAAAAGCTACGCCAACCTCATTAAGAAGACCCGCCCCAACGTGATTGCGGGTGTACCCACGCTGTTCGAGGCGATTACCCGCAACAAATATCTGGACGGTGCCGATTTGAGCTGCCTGCGCGGCGTTTTCTCCGGCGGCGACTCGCTCACCATAGAGCTCAAGAAAAAGTTTGACAAGTTCCTGGCGGAGCACAATGCAAATGTGCAGGTGCGCGAAGGCTACGGCACCACCGAGTGCGTCACGGCCAGCTGCCTGACCCCTTATAACAAAGAGAAGGAGGGGAGCATCGGAATACCTTACCCCGATACTTATTACAAGATTTGCAAGCCCGGAACCTGCGACGAGGTGCCTTATGGCGAAGAGGGTGAAATTTGCCTCACCGGCCCGTCTATGATGCTGGGCTATATAAACCACGAGAAGGAGAATGCCGAAACGATGCGGGTGCACGAAGACGGCCATACCTGGCTGCACACCGGCGACCTGGGCGAGATGGACGCAGAAGGCTTCATATACTTCCGCCAGCGCATCAAACGAATGATTGTGACCAGCGGCTACAATGTGTATCCTTCCCAGATAGAGAACATTCTGGAGGGTCATCCGGCCGTTCAGCGCAGCTGCGTAATAGGCGTGCCCGACCCCTACAAGATGCATCGCGTAAAGGCGTTCCTGGTGCTGCGTCCCGGCTATGAGGATAGCGAGGAACTGCGTGAGAGCATACTTGCCCACTGCCGCCGCAACATCGCCAAATATGCTATGCCCAGCGAGATAGAGGTGCGCGATTCGCTCCCCACTACGCTGGTTGGCAAGGTGGCATACACTAAACTGGAAGAGGAGGAGAGAGCCAATGAAAATCAATAAGGAAGCCTGGCGCGCCATCAAGTTCCTCCTGTTCTCGATGAGCGCGGGGCTTATACAGACCATCTCTTTTGCCCTTCTGAACGAGTTCACCGGCTGGCGCTACTGGCCGTGCTACCTTATAGCATTGACCCTGTCGGTGGTCTGGAATTTCACCCTGAACCGCCGGTTCACCTTCAAAAGCACCGCCAATGTCCCTATCGCAATGCTCAAAGTGATAGGCTATTACGCGGTGTTTACCCCGCTGAGTTCCTGGGGCGGCGACTACCTTTCGGAGACGCTCCATTGGAACGAATATCTGGTGCTGTTCATTTGTATGTTCCTGAACCTTGTCACCGAATTCCTGTTCCAGAGATACGTGGTTTACGGCAGTAAGGTAGATAACCGCGAGCCGGCCAAGGCTAAGGCCGCGACAGAAGAAACCAACAGATAATGAAAAGACTTTTCGCAGCAATCATAGCGCTGTTTGCGCTGTGCACCGCCGCTTTTGCCGGCGAAGACGACAAGGTAGAAGGTTGGAACATCGGCATCCTGCCGTGTGTGAGCTACAATTCCGACCTCGGGTTCCAGTATGGAGTCTGCGCCGACATTTTCAACTACGGCAGCATCTATCCTGAATACCGCCAGCGTATGTACGTGGAAGCGTCGCGGTACACGGGCGGCCAGACTCTGCTTCACGGTCAGTTCGATTCGCGCTATCTTATTCCGGGCATCCGCACAACCTTCTCCGCAAGCTACCAGTACGACCCTATGTTCCTTTTCTACGGTCTGAACGGCCTGGAGCCTTACGACAAGTCGCTGGATGCCAATAAGGAGACCCGCACCGCCCGTTACGCCTACCAGCGCTCTATGGTGCGCATCCTGGCCGATTTCCAGGGGCCCATACTGCCGCACCTCAATTGGGTGGGGGGCTTAAGCTACTGGTATTATGGTATTGATGACATTAAGATGGATGCCTATGATGCCGAAAATACATTATATCACCAGATGCGTTCAGCCGGCGTTTTTCGGCCAAGGGAAGAATATGGTGGACACCGTGTTGAGGTTAAGGCCGGCCTGGTATATGACACCCGGGATAACGAATCTGCACCTAACAGCGGTCTTTGGATGGAAACCTATCTGATAGGATCTCCGGATCTTTATAGATTATCCCCATATTATTTTTACTCGGGTTCAAATCAAGATTACCTCCGCCTGGCAGCGCACCTGCGCCACTACATCTCCCTTTGGCCTGATAGGATGGTTTTTGCTTATCATCTTGCATACCAGGGGGTTATAGCGGGAGAGGCGCCGTTCTACAGTATGCAGAACATCAGCACCCTGTTCCTGCGTCAGACCTGCACGGACGGCCTGGGCGGCATAAACACCGTGCGCGGCCTGCTGGCCCAGCGGCTGGTGGGTGACAGCTACGCTTGGATGAATTCCGAACTCCGCATAAAGTTGTTCGACTTCAAGTTAATTGGCCAGAATTGGTATCTGGCCACCAATCCGCTGTTCGACGCCGGTATGGTCACCCGCCTCTATAAGGGCGAGGAACTGTCCCGCTTCTATGGCCGTAGCGTCTCCGACCTGCAGGCCGAAGCTCTCAAACTGCACTGCAGCGCCGGCGCCGGCATCAAACTGGTGATGAACACCAACTTCATTATCTCTGCCGAGTGGGCAAAGCCGTTCCTGAAAACCGACGGTGACAGCGCCCTTTATATCGCACTTAACTACATTTTCTAGCGGAAATCAAAAAGATTTTTTGTAGATTTGTAGGAACGACTAAAATTTTTAACTAAAAACATAATGAAAAAAATTCTGACTGTAACTTTGATTCTTGCCCTTTCTTTCTCTGCATTTGCGCAGGAAGAGGAAAAAGAGATCAAGAAGGGTTGGAGCTTCGGTTTGCTCCCTACCGCAACTTATTCTGTTGACAATGGATTCCAGGCCGGCGCCTTTGGCGATGTTTATTACTATGGTGACGGCAGCACCTATCCCGATCCCCTCCACAAGATCAGTTGGGAAGGCTCGTATTTCACCCACAGCCACCGTATGCGCCTGTATCTGGCATATGACTCCAAGTATTTGATTCCCAACATGCGCGTTAATGCATCCGTTACCTATATGACTGACCCTCTGTACAGTATGTGGGGCTTTAACGGCGCTGCTGCAACGCAGAACTATGATGTGTGGGGAAACAGGGAGATATACGTTCCTCTCACCAAAGATAACGTAAACTACTACGGAATGAGCCGCGAGATGCTCCGCATCCTCGCCAATTTCCAGGGCCGTATCACCGACAACCTGAACTGGGCTGCCGGCGTGAACTTCTGGAACTGGATACTTGGCCCGATGAAGGATGTCGGTGTGGAAGTCGACGGTAACAAGCAGTATTATAACACCGATGCCACCCTGTACAACTTCCTCTCCAGAAATGGAGTGATTTCCGAGGAAGAGAAGGATGGAAGTATGGCGCTGGAACTCAATGCCGGCGTGGTTTACGACACCCGTGACATCGAAGCTGCTCCTAACAGAGGCATCTGGGCCGAAGCCTACCTTAACGGAAATGTCCTGGATCAGCGCTATCTGAAGGCCTGCGCGTATTTCCGTCAGTACATCAGCATTCCCGTTCCCATCCCTGCCGGCAATCCCGTATTCGCATACCGCCTGGCCTGGCAGCACACAATCTTGGGTGAAACCCCTCTGGCAATGATCCAGAACAACCCTCTGCTGGTCCAGCGTAATATGATATCCGAGGGCTTCGGATCCTCCAACACCATACGCGGTCTGCGCGAGAACCGTGTCCTGGCAGAAGGTATGGCATGGGCCAACACCGAACTGCGCATCAAGCTGGTGAAGTTCACCGTTGCCAAGCAGTATTTCTATATCGCAGTGAATCCGTTCTTTGACGCCGGTATCATCACCAAGCCTTACAAGGCAGACGCTCTTGCCCGCATTGCCGATAATGAGGGAAAGATTTACGACCCCGCATTCAACCTCCTCACCGGAACCACCGATCCTATTTACGACGCATCCAAGGTTAAGACCCTTGTTTACAGCGGCGGCGCCGGCCTCAAGATTGCGATGAATCAGAACTTCATTGTTTCCGCCGACTTTGCAAAGTGCTTCACCGAGGGAATGGATGCAGGCCTCTGGATCGGCATCGGTATTAATTATCAGTTCTAATGTCGGTTATGAGAAAAGTTATTCGCTTCATCGCCCTGGCATTGGCGACCGTTACCCTTACCAGTTGTATGGCTGGTAAGTTTATGAGCGGCTACGCGCTGCAGCCGCAGCCGCACGGCATCGACGACATTGAGCGCTGCCGCCACAAAGCCGACTCCCTGCTGCCCGGCAGTACCAAATGGTATGACGACCTCAAGGCGGAGGGCATCCTCAAGGACACAACCATCGTAGGTTTCCGTAACTTCAAGGTGCACGCCTGCTATGTGCCCGCCGCCGATCCTGCAAAGGCCAAAGGCACCGCAATAGTGGTACACGGCTATGGCGACAACCATTACGTGTTCCTCTACCTGGTGCGTATGTACCGGGACGATTTCAACTACAACGTGCTGTTCCCCGACCTGCAGTATCACGGCTATTCGGAGGGCGACCACGTGCAGATGGGTTGGAACGACCGCTTTGACGTGGAAAAATGGATAGAAGTGGCCCACAATATCTTCAACGACGATTTTATGGTGCTCCACGGCGTTTCTATGGGCGCTGCCACCGTTATGATGGCCAGCGGCGACCCGCTGCCGGAGTATGTCCGCTGTGTGGTTGAGGACTGCGGCTATTCTTCCGTAGTGACCCAGTTCAACAACAACCGCAAGCAGAGTTTCGCTTTCATTCCGCCGGATGTGCTTCAGAGCGCAAGTCTGGTCACCAAGAAGCGTCACGGCTGGGGTTTCTGGGAGGCATCTGCAGAAAAGCAGCTCGAGAAGTGCACAATACCTATGTATTTCATCCACGGCGATGCAGACGATTTTGTGCCCATCGACCACCTTTGGAGAAACTTTGCTGCAAAGAAGCAGGGATACAAAGAGTACTGGGTGGCTCCAGGCGCGGTGCACGCCAATTCTTTCCAGAAATATCCGGAGGAGTACAAGGCCCGCGTGCAGGACTTCCTTATCCGTGTTCACGGTCTGATGAAAAAGAAATAAACAATGGCAAGTAAATACATATTGGCTCTGGATCAGGGAACAAGCTCGTCCAGAGCCATTGTTTTCGACCACGAGGGCAACATTTGTTCCACCGCCCAGCAGGAGTTTACTCAGTATTTCCCTCAGCCGGGCTGGGTGGAGCACGACCCTATGGAGATATGGGCTTCGGAGGCTTCCGTAATTGCGGAGGCCATAACCAAAATAGGCATCAACGGCCTGGACATCGCCGCCATCGGCATCACCAACCAGCGCGAAACCACCATCGTTTGGGACGCCGAAACCGGCGCGCCCGTTTGCAAGGCGATTGTTTGGCAGGACCGCCGCACCTCACAGTTCTGCGACTCGCTTAAGGCGCAGGGCCTGGTGGACAAGATCCGCCAAAAGACAGGACTTATAATTGACGCCTATTTCTCCGGCACTAAAATCAAGTGGATTCTGGACAACGTCCCGGGCGCCCGCGAAAGGGCCCAGGCTGGCAAGTTGCGCTTCGGCACCGTGGACAGCTGGCTTGTCTGGCAGTTGACCCGCGGTGAGGTGCACGTTACCGACGTGTCCAACGCCTCCCGCACTATGCTGTTTAATATCAACACTTTGGAGTGGGATGCGGAGCTGCTGGATCTGCTCGGCGTGCCGGCCTCTATGATGCCGCGCGTATGCTCCTCTTCCGAGGTTTACGGCTACACCAAGACCACCATCTTTGCTCACGAAGTGCCCATCGCGGGCATCGCCGGTGACCAGCAGGCGGCCCTTTTCGGCCAAATGTGCACCGATCCGGGAGCGGTAAAGAACACCTACGGCACCGGCTGCTTCTTGCTTATGAACACCGGCGGCAAGCCCATCATATCCAAGAACAACCTGCTCACCACCATCGCGTGGAAGATAGGGGAGACGGTGAATTATGCGCTGGAGGGTTCCATCTTTGTGGGCGGCAGCGTGGTTCAGTGGCTCCGCGACGGGCTGGGCATTATCCGCTCCTCGTCGGAGGTTGAGGCGCTGGCATCGTCGGTTCCCGACAACGGCGGGGTTTACTTTGTGCCGGCCCTCACCGGTATGGGCGCTCCCTACTGGGACCAGTATGCCCACGGCGTAATCTGCGGCATAACCCGCGGCACCACAGCGGCCCACATAGCCCGCGCAGCCCTGGAGGGCATCGCTTTCCAGACGATGGATATTGTAGGGGCTATGGAGCGCGATGCAGCTATGCGCCTCTCTGAGCTCAAGGTAGACGGCGGCGCTTCCCGCAACAACCTTATGATGCAGTTCCAGAGCGATGTGCTCGGGGCCAAAGTAGTCCGTCCGGAGGTGACCGAAACCACCGCTCTCGGCGCCTGCTACCTTGCGGGCCTTGCGGTCGGCTACTGGCGCACCCTGGACGAAATCAAGAGACAGTGGAAGGCGGAGCGCATTTTTGCACCGACCGGTGCCGATATGACTCCCGCGAAGGCCGGCTGGAAAGATGCAATTTCCCGTACTATTTCCAAAAGTTGAATGTAAACACGACTGCTCCCGATGTCATTCCGATCGTAGTCGAGGAATCTAAAAACAAATCATTATATGGATCCCAAATTCATCTTCGAATTCATAGGCACTCTGGTGCTGGTACTCTTGGGCGACGGTGTATGCGCCGCCTGCTCCCTGAATCATTCCAAGGCCAAAGGTGCCGGCTGGGTGGTAATCGCCCTCGGCTGGGGCCTGGCCGTTATGATGGGCGTGCTTATAGCCGGTCCGGTGTCGGGCGCTCACCTCAATCCCGCAGTGACAGTAGGCCTGGCCATCGCCGGCAAGTTCGAATGGTCGCTGGTGCTGGGCTACATAATCGCCCAGATGCTCGGCGGCTTCTTTGGCGCCGTGCTGGTGTGGCTGTTCTATAAAGACCATTACAAAGCTACCGCAGAGGAGCCCGACACAATGCTGGGCACCTTCTGCACTATGCCCGCCATAAAGAACGGCTGGCGCAACTTCCTCTGCGAGGTTATCGCCACCTGCCTGCTGGTGTTCGTGATTCTGGCGCTGGGCACCAACGGCAATGCCTTCTCTATGGGCGGCGTGGCGCTCGGAACAGGCGCCCTCGGCTCCTGGCCCGTAACCTGCCTCATTATGTCCATCGGTATGTCGCTCGGCGGCACCACCGGTTACGCCCTCAACCCCGCCCGCGACCTCTCGCCGCGCTGCGCCCACGCCCTGCTGCCCATCGCCGGAAAGCGCGACTCCGGCTGGTGGTACAGCTGGGTTCCAGTCGTGGGCCCTATGGTCGGCTGCGCTTTGGCAGCAGGCCTCTTCCTGCTGGTGTTCTAGGATACCTTTCTGCGTGGCAGATACATTCCTGACTATCAGCGAGATACAATATGTCCCTTGCGTATTTTTACGCAAGGGACATATTGTAATCTGGTGAACGCCAGACAGTTGAGTGCCACGGGGCTACTCGGCGGGTTTGCGCTCTTCGCGGAGGGTCAACCCCATAAAGAAGATGGCTAGCAGGCAGGCGGCAATCAACAAGATAAAGGTCCAACTCCAGCCGGCGTGTTGGGCCACCAGGCCGATTATGGTATTGGCGAGGATGAAGGTGCCCAGGAAATAGCCGAAGAAGCCAGTGAGACCTGCGGCGGTGCCGGCGGCGTTCTTGGGGGCTAGGTCAAGCGCCTGCACGCCAATAAGCATAACCGGGCCGTAGATAAAGAAGCCGATGCCTATCAAGCTGATAATCACCACGGTGAGGTTGTCTATAAAGAGCCAGTAGAGCACCACGAACACCAGCACCAGCGCCATAAAGAGCATAGTGGGCAGCGCGCGGCGGCCGTGGAACAGTTTGTCGGAGAGCCAGCCGCAAAGCAGCGTGCCGGGAATGGCGGCGAACTCGTAGGCGAAATATGCCCAGCCTGCGCTCTTGAGGTCTATGCCCTTCTCCGTGAGAATGGTTGGCGCCCAGTCCAGGCAACCGTAGCGCACCATATACACGAACGCGTTAGCCAAAGCAATGAACCACAAAAACTTGTTGTTAAGCACGTGATTGAACAGAATCTCCTTGGTGCTGAGGGTAGTCTCGTGTTTCTCGGAGTAATTCTTTGGATAGTCGTTTCTCCAGGCCTCAACCGATAGCAACCCGCAGGACTGCGGCGTGTCGCGCAGCAGAATGTAGGCCAGCAGCGCGATGAACAGAGCTACCGCGGCCGGGAAAGCGAACGTTCCGATAAGGAAATAAAGCTCGCTGTGGCTGCCGTAGAACCAACTGCCGAACCACGCGGCACCGTAGGTGGCCATAGGACCCACCAGCGCGCCGCCCACGTTGTGGGCGCAATTCCAAATGCTCATCATTGTGCCACGCTCGCCCGGCGAGAACCAATGTGTCATTACCCGCCCGCACGGAGGCCAGCCCATACCGTTGAACCACCCGACCAGCGCATTGAGCACGCCCATCACAACAATGGCCCACGTCTTGTGCTCCGCCCCGATCCACTGGATGGGAACAATCATAAAGCACATAGAAATGGCCGTAAGTATCAGACCCAGAGGCAAGAAAACACGTGCGTTAGACCGGTCGGAAACGCTGCCCATCAAGAACTTTGAAAGGGCGTAAGCGGCGGCGTTGAGACCCAGCACAAAGCCCAGTTCGGTCTTTTCGAAACCGAGCGGCGCCATTGCCGGGATGGCCATAGACAGGTTCTTGCGCACCAGATAAAAACCGGCATAGCCTATAAAGGCGCCAAGGAAAACCTGCCAGCGCAACCGTTTATATTTTGCATCCGCAGCAGGGCCGGTCTCGGCCGGTTTGTATGCGGGCTGTTTGAGAAATTTGAGCATATCTTATTACTGTTTATCTTCTATTGCTTCTGCCAAAATAGATATCGGGTTCATAACTGTGTAGCCGGTGGACATCTCAATCTGCCACTTGCAAGTTTCGCAATCGCAGGCCACCACCTCCGGGTCCACGGCGCGTATCTGGGTGAACAAATTCTCTCCGATTGCCTGTGAGGCCTCGTAGTTCTCCCGCTTGAAACCGTAGGTGCCGGCAATGCCGCAGCAGGCGCTGTCGAGCATAGTGAACTCCACGCCCGGAATCATCCGGAGCAACTTCTCGGAGAAAATGCCCCAGCCAAGCTTCTCCATATGGCAGGGGGTGTGATACGCCACCTTCTTGTGATAATCGCTCTTGAACCGCAGCGTGGCGCCCTTCTCGAGGCGTTCGTAAATATACCTGGTGGCCATCATCACAAAGTCCCGCACCCCCGAATTGTCCACACCCAGCAGCGACGGATATTCGTCGCGCAGCGTCAGGGTGCAAGTCGATGAAGTTGTGATCACCATAAGCCCCTTGTCCACCGCCTTGGCCAGGGCGCCGACATTGTGGTTGGCGTTGCGAGTGGCCTCCTTCATCATTCTGTTGGTAATCATCGCAATACCGCAGCACTTCTCCTTTTCCAACAGCTGCACTCCCACGCCCAGCGCGTTGAGAACCTTTACCAGATCCTTGCCCAGACGGGGATAATTGTAGTTGACATAACAGCCGTGAAAATAGGCGACCTGCTCGCTAAAGGCGGCCTGCTCCTTTTCGTGCCGGCCCATCCAGAACTCGAAGCTGTACGGGCTGTATTTGGGGAAGATGCGGCGATGGTCAATCTTGAACATAGCGTCCATCATACTCCTGGTGACCCCAAGGCCCGTGACGGCGTTGGCGATGGGGGCCACCGGCCGCGCCAGGCTTCCCATAAAATCGGTGGAAGCCAGCAGGCGGTCGCGCCACTTGGGCGGGGAGGTGTCATATTTGATGCGGGCCGATTGGATAAGGTCGGCGACCTTCACTCCGGAAGGGCAGGCGACCTCGCACCGCTTGCAGTTGAGACAATATTTTAGGGCGTAGTTGAAGAAAAACGGGTCCTTAAGCCGCAGCCGCTCGCCGTCAGGGCCGGCCTGCTTGGGGCCGGGATACAAAGGATTCACCTGCAGGACGGGGCAGTATGCGGTGCACACCGTGCACTTCATACACTCTTCAAAATTGTGGGTGCTCAGGGTATATTCTTGCAGTTTCATTCTTCGTCAGGTTTAAGAATTTCGTCCACTGCCGCAAGGGCGCTTCGCAGCGCAAGGCCGCCGCCCGTGCCGAGGTCGGGCCGGGTCTCGCCCAGTATAGAACCTATCGCGAACAAGTTCTTGTAGGGCTCTCCACCAGAAAGTGCGTGAAGCGCGGGGTCGGTTGCCACGCCATATTTCATATAGGGCTGCTCCCGCATAAACTCCGGGTTGTACCAGTCGCTGCGGTCTTCTGCCTGCTCCACGTCCAGGTCAAACACCGGTTCAGAAATCTCGAACGGGTTGGACTTGAGCCCCTTGGAGAAAAAGCCGCCGGTGGCCAGAATAAAGTTGTCCGCCTCCAGGAAATGATTTCCCAAATTTTGGGTTACCACGCTGTGCACCACTTTGTTATGCACGTGGGCGCCGGTGGCTTCGTCGCCCATCAAATAGGTGCCGCCCAGCAGCTCGTAGCGGCGCTTGAGCAGCATCTGGGTGCGCACGCCCGGCACCGACGGGGGCAGGGTGCCAGTAAAGACCACCTGCGCCGGCACGCCCTGGCGGATTCGGCTCGGAACCGATGTGTCCTTGAGACCGAAAACCTGCGGCAGGATAACCGTGTCTTCGTCGCGCAGAAGGATGCGGATTTCGCGCACGACGGTCTCCCAAATGCGGTCCATTGTGCGGGCAATCTGCACCGAACGCATCTCGCTCGGGCTCTTTTCCAACTGCTCCAACTCCGGCAGGTTTAGCAACTTGACGCGGCATTGCATCCCTTGCTTCTCCAGCCCCTCCGCAAGGAACGAACAGAAGAAATCGTGGTAGCCGGTAAAGCTCACTATAAGCGCTTTGTTGCCAATCTTGGGTTCCGGGAAAAGGCTGATGTCTTCCAGCGACAGGACGGCCTTGCGGAATGTGCCCATCGGCATAAGGCGCACGCCGGGGTTGTAATGCAGCCCGATGCCCGCCTCGGTAAAGAGGTCGGTGATGCGCTGCGGCGCCTCTTCCAGCGACTCGAAACTGCCGGAAAAGAAATATAGCGCGTTCTGGCCTGTGCTTATTATGGCGGTGCTGCGCCCGGCTTTCTGAAGGGTGATGCCCGCGGTGAGTCCGGCAAGGCCGCCGCCTATTATGACAGTGTTGAATCTCATAAGATACCTAATACGTGTTTATAAACCCACTGAGTGTATTCCGCCTCGCGCAGGGTGTCGCCCCATCCGATGGGGAAATTGCCCTTCCAGCGCTCCTGCAGGAAGTCTTTGAGGTCTTCCCGTTCTTTCTCTATGCAGCCGTGCGAAGCGGCCAGCAGGCCGGCGGCGCGGCAGGCGCAGAACTCGCCCTGGCAGGTGCCCATACCTATGCGGGTGCGGCGGCGAAGGTCGGTGAGGGTGGAGGCGTTCATCATCTCTATGGCATTCTTTACCTCGCCAACCGAAACCTCTTCGCATTCGCAAATGAGCGCTTCGTCCAGCCTGTCTCGGGTCTGGATGTGTCTTGCACGGGTGCCCAAACGGGCTGCGGCGGCCTTCTGGGCCATAGATGGTTTCTCCCAAATCTTGCGGGCCACCGCCTCGTAAGACGCCTCCTCGCTGCCGGGCAGAGGCGTTTCCGCCGTCTGGCACTTTTTGTCGACGGCCAGTTTGCGGCACACGGCGTCGGTGGCAATCTCCGCCATCAGGCGGTAAGTCATAAGCTTGCCGCCCGTTATGGTTATGAACCCCTTAAGGCCGTCGCGCTCCTCGTGGTCCAGACACACTATGCCTCGGGATATGTTGCGCCCGGTCGGGTCGTTGTCCGCACTCACCAGCGGTCGCACGCCAGCGTAGGCGCGAAGGATGCGGGTGGAGGAGAGGGAAGGGGTCATCTTGGCCCCCTCGGTTATAAGCAGGTTCACTTCGTCCGGAGTCACAGCCACGTTGTCGCACTCCTCGAACGGGATGCGGGTGGAGGTGGTACCTATTATGCACACTGTGTCGCCCGGCACCAGAATATCGGCGTTGGAGGGCTTGCGGCAGCGGTTTATAACCATATTGTTAACGCGGTGGGCGAACACCAGCAGCGCTCCTTTTGCGGGGTACATCCCCACGTGGACGCCCGCCATTTGGGCAATGTCGTGCCCCCAGATGCCGCCGGCGTTAACCGTGACTGGGGCGTAAAAGTCACGCTCCTCGCCGGTCACCAAGTTGCGGGTGTGCACGCCGCGTATGGTGTCGCCTTCCTTTATGAAGCCGGTTACGGTGGTGTGCAGGCGCACCTGCCCGCCGTGAAGCTTGCCGTCCAGCATATTTGCGGCGCAAAGGCGGAACGGGTCCACGCTGCCGTCCGGCACGCGCACCGCCCCGGTAATATCCGGATTGACAGACGGCTCCAGCCGCTTGGCCATTTCGGGGTCGATTATCTCCGCACTGATGCCCGCCTTGCGGCACGCCTCAACAAATGTCTGCTGATAGGCCAGGTCGTCTTCCGGGAGGGTGATGAACAGGCCGTCTGTTTCGTCTACGCAGTGCGAGGCGATGCGGCGCAGAATCATATTCTCCTTGATGCATTCTTCGGCGCTTTCGGGGTCGTTCACCGCATAGCGGGCGCCGGAGTGCAGCAGGCCGTGGTTGCGGCCCGTGGCGCCGGTGGCGATGTCGCTGCGCTCAATAAGCAGCGTCTTTAGGCCGCGCATAGCGCAGTCGCGCATAGTGCCGGCTCCGGTTATGCCGCCGCCAATAATTATTACGTCAAATTCCTGATTACTCATTGTCCAGATTTAGAAAACTACTACACAGCCGCCGCCGGGGGCAAGGTGAACCTTCAGTTCGCCGCCGGTGACCTTCACGGTCTCCTTGCGGTAGTCCTGTCCGTTGCGGTGGGCGTTTACACCGTCGCGCCAAAGGGTGGCCCCGGCGCCGTCGGCAGCGTCAAACGGCAGTTTTATGGTGATGTCGCGCTCGTCCCAGTCGGTCATTGCGGCCAGATACCATTTGCCGCCGCTGCGGCGAGCCATCACAATATAGTCGCCTATGCGGCCGTCCAGGGCTATGGTCTCGTCCCACACGGTGGGGACGGAGGCGATGAAGCCGGTGCACTCGGGCTCCGCCTCATACATTGTGGGAGAGTCGCAAAGCATTGTGAACGGGGCGTCGAATATTATATATTCCGCCAGCTGACGGCAGCGGGTGCCCTGGCTCATAGGCTCGTTGTCGCAAGGGTAGTAGTTGGCCTTGATGGCGTTGCGCATAGCGCCCTGAGTGTAGTCCGCAGGGCCGGCAACATAGCGGGTGAACGGGACGGTAACATCGTAGGTCACCTGGTCGTATTCGGGGCCCATCCATTTGAGTTGCTCAAGCCCGTTGATGCCCTCGAAATTGAGCACGTTGGGCCAGGTGCGGGTCAGTCCGGCGGGTTTGAACGCGCCGTGGAAATCGACAAACTGATGATATTTTGCGGCGGTGCGGGCGGCCTGCTCGTAGAAGGCCACCATAGGCTGGTCGTCGCGGTTCATAAAGTCAATTTTCCAGCCCGCGATGCCCATCTCGCTGTAGTGCTTGCAAACGCCTTCCATATCGCGGTTGAAGGCCCAGTAGCCAGCCCAGAGCACCAACTTGACCCCGCGGTCAATTGCGTAGCGGCTCAGCATAGGCAGGTCAATTTCGGGCACCACCTGCATCAGGTCGGCCTGCAGGTTCACTGCCCAGCCTTCGTCCAGAATTACGTATTCAATGCCGTTCTTCGAGGCAAAATCGATGTAATATTTGTAGGTGTCGTTGTTTATGCCGGAGGCAAAATCCACACCCTTTATGTTCCAGTCGTTCCACCAGTCCCAGGCCACCTTGCCGGGCTTTACCCAGGAAAAGTCGCCCTCGGCCGGCATGGCCAGGCGCCACACCAAATCGTTGTCGGCCAGCTGCTTGTCGGTGTCGGTAATCACCACCACGCGCCAGGGGAGAGGCTCGCCCTTGTCGCACTTGTAGATGTACGGCTCGCGGGAGGTCACCACGCCCTGCAGCATATTGTGGCCGCCCTGCACGATGGTCTTGGGGTAGCCGGCGAACATAGCCTCCAAACAGGAATCGCCGTCGCAATTGGACAGGTACATACCGGGGTAGTTGAGCAGGTCGGCTTCGGTAATGCACACTCTGGGACCGGCCGCGGTCTCTATAGTGAGGGGCAGAAACGCCATTCGGGCGGGGTTCCATTCAGAAAGGCGGATGTTAGAGTATACATTTTCGAATGAATTGAAGAACTGATCTTCAAAGGTTCCGCCGTCCCTCTCGTAGGGTATCCAGCCGACAGGGTCGCCGGGGAAGTTGAAATCGGCGGTCTCGCTCTTTATTTCGGTGCCCTTCTTGGTAACGAAGCGGTAGGCAGTGCCGTCGTCGTAGACCCGGAAAACCAGGTCGAAATCCTTGGCCACAAGCTTGAGCTCGTTGTAGTTATCTTTTACCGCGGCCCGCTTGAAATTCTGCGCGGGGAGGGTTTGGTTGCAGCTGCTGCGCACCGCCTTGCGGAATTTGGCGCCGGGGCCGTACTTAGTGCCGTCTGTAAGGGAGAGGGCAATTTGTGAGGGCGCAATCAACTGGGCACCGTCTGCGGTTACGCTCCATGTGAGCGAAGAACCGCTCTGAATCAGCACGTTAATTCTTCCGTTGGGAGATGCTACTTTGTAATCTTTAGCTTGTGCGGACAGTGCCAGGAGCACCACCGCAATGGTAATCAGAGTCTTCTTCATCAATACTTGGTATTTATTCTAAACTATAAAGTTAGAAAAAATATTGATTACTGATATAGGAAAAAGAGACTCACGCCCAGCATTGTTACAACTACGCCAATGATTTCGCGAAGGCTTGGCTTTTTCTTGTTGATTAGCACGTCCGGAACAATTATCATAACCGGCGTCAGCGCCATAAGAGTGGAGGCTATGCCGGCGTCGGCATAACGCACCGCCATAAGCGACAGCGACACCCCGAACACCGGGCCGAAGAGTGTCAGCAGGGTGGCGTATTTCATTCCGGTCTTATCCTTGACGCCCGCTTTCAGACGGCCTAAGTTTTTCTGGAGCGCGACTATGGCGAAGAAGCCGGCGAAGCCTATGATAGCCCGGATGAGGGTCGAGGCGAACGGCAGCATTATCTGCATAGCCCGCGGTGCTTCTTGCGGCAGGGCAGCGGCATAATGCTCCATACCGACCTTGCTCAGCACAAGGCCGACTCCCTGGCCGATACCGGCTCCGAGGCCCAGCAGAATGCCTTTGAATGGCAGCGACAGGCGGATGTGCTTGTCCCCGCCGCGGCTCAGGATGGAGATTGCGATGCCGGCCAGGGTTACCGCCATCGCCAGGCAGGTCTTCCAGGTGAAGGCTTCGCCAAGCAGGAAAAAGCCTGCTATAGCGGCGGCCGGCGGTGCCACGGTCATAAACAGCTGTCCGAATCGCGGCCCGATGTGCAGATAGCAGTTGAAAAGGCAGAAATCGCCGAATACATAGCCTACCAGTGCCGACAGTGCCAGCCACAACCAGGTCTTGGCGTCTGCAAAGGCGGGGTAGGGATATCCTATGGTTATCCACAGCAGGACGGCAAGAAAGATTGTGGCCAGCGCCAGGCGTATCACATTTGTGACCATCGCCCCTATGCGGTGGCTGGACTTGTCGGCAAACCACGCCGAAAAGGTCCAAGAAACCGCAACCAGCAGGGATATTATTTCGCCCAGATGTTTCATTGCTCAACGGCATAGGTAGTGCTTTTTGCCGAATAATCAAAAAAACCGCCTCCCGTTTGTGTCGGAAGGCGGCTTTTATTCGCTGCGACGTTATAGGCTTATTTGCACCACTTGGCGATGTTGTCTTTGCCAATGAGGTAGTAGAAAACGAGGCCGATCCAGCTGAAAGCGAGAACCAGAACGGACCAGACAATTTTCCAAATGAACTTGATGGGCTTTTTGGAAATGTCTATTACAGCGAGAATTGCAAGTACGAGACCTACAAAATAAACGATTTTAGTGAGCATATTATTACTTGTTAAGTAGTTATTATCCGTTACAAATATAATTAAATTATTTCTCGCTGGGATGCAGTTTGCTGTAGATTTTGATGCTGGTCACCATAGAGTTCAAGTTGGAGCGCGGTATAAAATTGGCGCGCAGGAAGCCGTCGCGGTTCACCGAAAATTCGAGCCGGCGGCTCAACAATATTTTTCTTGCAGTTACCGTTACAGGCTCCAGATTGTCGTTGGGGAGGCCTACGGATATACAACAATCCATCGTCATAGTTGTGCCGGACGGGTTCTTGCAGAAGGTCTGCAAATCCTGGAGCGTCTTTATGGCATCGGCGAGGGTGTTGCCGAGCGGGATGAAAATCTCGGTGAGGGGGTCTATGTAAACCTGAATCACTTCGTTGCCGATACCTACACGGCCTGCAGAAAGATAGTAGCTCAGCTGGCCGTCTTTTTCTGTACTGAACACCTCCAGCGTCTCGTTGTTGTAGTCGACTTCCACTATGGAGTTCCTCTGTTGCAGCAGGGATGTCTGGGCAAAGGTCGATACTGCGATAAAGATTGCAGCAATGGCACAAATCATTCTTTTCATAATGCGGTATATTTGGTTTTTGTCGTTTATAACAAATATTGGTCCAACATTGCGGTGCAGCCTTGCACAAGGTCGCGGTAGGTCGCCTCAAAATCGCCCGTGTACCAAGGGTCCGCCACGTCGCGGTGGATGCCGGCGTAGGTCATCATTAAATGGATTTTGCCCTCCGGGTCGCTCGGGATTATGTATTTGATGAGCCGCAGGTTGGAGGCGTCCATACAAACAATAGTGTCGAACCGGTCGTAATCGGCGCTGTTTATGCGCCGCGCCCGCTTCTGGCTGTCGAAGGGAATGCCGTGCTGCGTCAGGCACCGCTTTGCGGGCGGGTAAATGGGGTTGCCCATCTCTTCGTCAGAAACCGCCGCCGATTCAATGTGGAACTGGTCTGCGACGCCGCGCTCCTTGACCATAGCCTTTAGTATGAATTCCGCCATCGCACTGCGGCAAATGTTCCCATGACAGACAAAAATGATTCGTCTCATAACGCCTTGAATGCTGCATAAGTAATTAATATACTGCCAATTAGGACATAGAAGGCAACCAGGAGTATCAAATAATACCAACCGGTTTTGACAGTGAGCCAAAAGGCCTTCTTATTGTCCAGTTGGAGCATCTGACGATAGTCTATGAACAGCAGGATGCCCATCAGCAGCAGGCCGAGGCTGGTGTCCCGGCCAAGGGAGAACAGCAGCGCCAGAAACATAAATATGCAGAACTGACACAGGACGTAGGCCGATGCCGCGGCTGTGCCCGAGGCGCTTATCTTGTATTTCTTCAGCACGATTATCATTGTAAGCCAAATCAGCAGGAAGTTGCCCAGGAAAAGAGGGATGCCCTTGCCGCGCAGGTCGCTTTCCACCGCGGCGAGGGACTCTTTCCACGGGGTGTCGGCCGCCTCCGGGTAAAGGTCGAGCCTGGTTAGCAGCACGGCGTCCCGCATAATCTTGACCATCGATTTTAAGCTTCCCCCGTCTATAGATTTTACGCTTTTACCGTCAAAGCTAATCGTAAGGCTGTCGCGTTTGGCAGACGGCTCGTCTATCTCGGCTGTGGCGTCGTTGAAGCCGTTTATCAGACTGTCAATCATAGTATTCTTTGAAGTCCCGGGCTTGACAATGGCGACAATCAGGGTGAAGACGGAGTAGAACACCAACAGGGCGGTGAACGGGGCGAGGTAGCGCTCGTGCTGGCCGCGCATAATGTAGTCCCGCATCATATAGCCGGGCCGCAGCAGCAAGTGGGAGAGGGTGCGCTTGGCATCGTCGTTCATAAACGGGATGGCCTCGCGGGTGCCGATGTAGACCCCCTTGCGTTCCTTTTTCTTTTTCTCCTTGCGCGGTTTGTGCCACGGGATGTACCCCAGTTCGTTGTACATCTTCCACAGCCGCAGCCTCGGCCTGAGCCATTTGGTAAGTTTCTCCGGTAGTTTCATCCCCGCAAAGGTAGGTTTTTTTGCTCTAAAGTGGACGAGGTCCTCCGGGAAGGCCGGGACCTCGGCCGCCCTCAGATTGTAACGTGCTAATATTGTGGCGATTGCCAAATACGGGTGGCCGAGGTGTCGCCCCTCCGAGAAGACCTCGGCCAGTAAGTGTGCGCTGTTACCGGTTTTTCTGACCAAGGAGGCGGAGGACTTCCTCTCTTTTGAACTCGAACACTCTGGCCAATTGAGACGGATCGGTGCGATTCGAGAGAGAAACATACTGAAGCAGTTTTGCCTTCTTTTCCACGGGAAGTTCTTGTATGGGTTTCTGGAACCATCGCGTAGAAATGTCATTTACAGTGCGAAGAAAGTCGGTATCCGGTCTCTTTACTCTAGGGCCGTCAATCAACGAACTCTGCATCTCGGCCCTGTTTACTCCGCCGATTAATCTCAAAAAGTAGCTCTGTTCGTTAGAGAAGGCATCCTCCACATAATACCAATCACATATCGTGGCTGGCTCCAGTGTGTTATCAGCATTCAGCAACCAACGTACACGGCTCAGGTCGTCGTCGGTGTGCATAATGCGGCGCTTTTCGCGTCTAGACAACTCGCTCACCTTTGACAGCGGGCCGGCGTTCCCCGGCTTCCCTCCACAAAACATTCCCCTGTACCCAGTCCAGGGGTAACTCTGGATGCTCTCCGCCCCATTGTCCATAGCATTGCGCACAACATAGGCGACGGCGTTGCGGAGGTAATAATCGGAATAGAGATACACGGCACTGGCATCGACACCCTTGAGAACGGAGTGGTCTGAATACTTTCGGGCGAAATACATCGAGTACATTCTCTTAACTTCTGCCGCAAAAGCATTCGCAGCCGCTTGGTCAATGGCTAGGACAATGCAATGCACATGATTGGATACGACAGCATATATCACAAGAATTACGTTTGTCCGCTTGGCGCAAACGCAGATAATCTTGACAAACGCGTCGTAATCAGAGTCTACTCTGCAAAGGATCTTGCTTTCAAGGCCCTCCAGAGAAACGTGAAATGGATAAACTTTGGCAATTGTGCCATCGGGTAACTCCCGGTACGGATTTTTTTCGAATCGGCTCTTCATATCTAACAACTTTTTAATCCGTCCTTCTGTGGCAAGGAAAGACAACGCAAGTTATGAAAAATAACTGCTTTTCGATTCAAATAATCGATTTTTCTTTCTCAAAGTGGACGAGGTCTGCCGGGAAGGATTATTGCCGCGATTGCTCCAGCCGCAGAAGGCGGGCTTTCTTGTCGATGCCGGCGGCGTAGCCGGTGAGGCGGCCGGCGGTGCCTATTACGCGGTGGCATGGGATGATAAGTGAGATGGGATTGTGGCCGACAGCGCCGCCGACGGCCCGGGGCCAGATGCGGTGGGAGCCCGGCGCTTTGGCAGAAATCGCCCCGGTCCCTAATGCCGTTCCGGCTGCCTCGGCCAGGCGGCGGGCAATTTCGCCGTAGGTCATTGTCTGTCCGAAGGGTATCGTCAGCAAAACGTCCCAGACACGGCGCCGGAAGGGAGTCGCGGATGGGTTCAACGGCGGGGTGAATCCCGGGTCTCTGCCGTCGAAATAGATGTCCAGCCAGCGGCAGGCCGCCTCAAAAACCGGGAGCATTTTCTCCCTGTGTTCTGCGGCAAGAGTCTCCGCAAAATGCGCCTGCCCGTCGAACCAAAGCCCGGTGAGCGCATCGCCGTCGCTGGCCAGGGTGATGCCGCCCAGCGGGGAGTCGTAATGCCACGTAAAGGACACTACTTTTTCCAGCGTTTGAGCATCGGGAAGAAGCCGCGCATCATTTGCTTGTATTCTTCCTTGGTCATTGGCTTGGGCATATTCTTGTTCACTTCGTCCACGAACTGCGAGCAGAATTCAATCATCTCGTCCATAGTGCAATCCTGGGTGAACGCGCCGTCCTTGTAGCAGTATATGCAGTAGTCCTGGTTCTTGGTGCCGTCGGCGTTGGTGCCGAGGATTTCATCGGTGAGCGGCATTCCGCAGCTCTGGCAGAATTTCATTTCCATATCGATTCTGGGTTAAAAGTTTATTTCCACCGGCGCGGCGGTGAATGAGTTGATGGTGGCCTTGGCGTCTTTGAGGAAGAAGACTGCCGTGTTGTCGTCGTTTTCGTCGTACATCGAGCGGAGACCGGGGTTGGCATCCAGCATCGCCTTCTTGATTTCCACGCGGGAATCTTCTACCAGAGTGGCGGTGATGCGGAGCCACTCGCTGCCGTTATACGAGCAGATGGCGACCTTGGGATTGGCGGCAATCTGATGTGCAACGGCCTTTACGTGGCCCGTCTGGATATAAAGCTTGCCCTCAATTATTTCGGCGGTGCCGAAAGGGCGGACCTGCGGCTGGTCGCCGTCGACAGTGGCCAGGAAATAATATCCTGTCTGATGCAGAAAATCGCGGACTCTTTGCATATTATCGGGGTTAAGTGATTGATATTCTTCTGGTTGTACGGGTTTTGCCGTATTTGAGGAGCAGCTGCACAGGCACACGGCAGCGGCTAAACATATGAAGAGATGTTTCATAGCAGATTAATTTGCTACGAAGATACTCATTTTACGCATTATTTGCGAAATGATTACCTTTGTGTATGCTCAAGATTCCCACCAAATATCTGCTACTGGTCAACGGCCTGCTGTGGACCGCCATCGGCATCAAAATTCTGCTGATTGGCGTGGATTATTACGGCCGGCTGGCGAGTATACCGTGGTGGTATTTCGTGCTCTCCGCCGCAGTCTTCGCCGGCTTCTGGTTTATGTTCACCGGAGTGGTGCGCAAGTACGCCGCGCGCATAATGGCGATGCCGGAACAGCGGACCTCCATCTTCAAGACATTCAGCGTCAGAGGCTACCTCATCATCGCCTTTATGATTACCCTGGGCATCACCCTGAAGCGCATCCCGCAGGTGCCCGGCTCCTTCATCGCCTGGTTCTACTGCGGCCTCGGCCCAGGCCTCCTCTCCGCCGGCATCCGATTCATCGTCCGCTGGTGGAAGGCCATTCACTGACAGGCCTCTTTATTTTCGGTCTGGTTAAAGTGCTAGTTGGTTGAGGTGGGTTTGCCGGCCTCGGTCCAGGCAAGATATCCTCCCAACATATTGTAGGTCTTGATGCCGGCTCCGTACAGTTTGGCGGCGGCTTCGGCACTGCGGCGGCCACTGCGGCAATAGACCATAGCCGCGCGGTCTTTGCTCAGCAGGGCGGCGGCCTTTTGCATAAAATCTTTGTCGTACCAGTCTATGTTGATGGCTCCGGGCAGATGGCCCTCGGCGTACTCTTCTGCAGTGCGGACGTCAATCAGTAGGACGGTGGGGTCCTCTGCAAGCATCTTTTCAAACTCATCGACCTTGAGGTCACCGTATCCTTTGCAGCCAAACAGGCCCAAAAGGGAAAGTATACACATAGTTAGTTGTTTCATTTTTTCATCGATTCATAAGCATCAACGGCGTCGCGGTAGGTGAGGCCGTCGTTCTCGTGGAGCCATTTCTGGAACTCGACGGAGAAGACGAAGTTGCTTCCCAGGTACTGCTCGAAGAAGGCACGGAGGTCTTGTGAGCAAGTCAGGTCGGGCACGATTACATCGTCCAGCGAAATGGGAACCTGCCGGTTGCGTTTGAGCGGAGCGGATTTCTTTGCGCGGGGGTCCGAAAGAGCAGGCAGTGAGGCCCGTACCAATTTCGCCAGGTAGTCGTTGTCGTCCACATCCTCAATGTAGAAATAGTCCCTGGCGCCGGGATAAGGCGGGCGCAGCACTTCTTCGCGCAGCGCCTCACGGCCGGGCTCCGTCACCTTGATGAAAAGATTATTGTCGCATATCAGGCCAAAGAGAATGCCGTTGCAATAGATGCAATAGTCGCCCATCATTTTCTTGACGGCGATATCTCCGGCGCCGGAGCACTGGTCCACGATGTACTGGACAAAATCTGCGTTGCTGGCCATAACTAAACCTCAAAATCCAGACAGGAACGTTGCTCGGTGTAAGGGCGCACTTTCTCATTCGCCACGGCCACGTGCGCGGGATGCTTTGCGTATCCCTTAAGCGCCTCTTCGCTTTCCAGCGTGCTGTCCAACATAACATCTGCGTTGGATGAAGCCAGGCGGCCGTCGATATGAACCTTGACATCGATAAGCCCCGGCACTTTGCCAACAAGCCCTTCCAGGCCGGCTTTGATGCCCGCCTTAATTGTCGCCTTTTCTTCTTCTGAGAAATCCGGCTTAAGAGTCCAAAGAATAATGTGTTTTACCATATCACAAAGATATCGATAATTTTCCAATATCGCTTCCGGGATGCCGCCCGGTTAACTGGCCGAGGTCCTCGCGGAGGGGCGACACCTCGGCCACCTATTTTTCGCAATTGGCTCAGAACCAGCGTGTTGGGCTTTTGGAGTGGACGAGGTCCCGGCCTTCCCGGAGGACCTCGTCCACTTTGAGGTAAATAATGTTTATCTTTGGGCTAAGAACAAACCTTGCAACGATGAATAAAGAGATAGTTATCCGCAACGAGCGGCAGGAAGAGTACCGGCCGGTAGAGCACCTCGTGCGCGAGTCTTTTTGGAATGTTTATCGCCCGGGCTGTCTGGAGCATTATGTCCTTCACTG
The DNA here is from genome assembly GCA_017616475.1 of Bacteroidales bacterium. GTDB lineage: Bacteria > Bacteroidota > Bacteroidia > Bacteroidales > UBA932 > Equibacterium. The sequence goes on along the minus strand of JAFZYD010000076.1, from coordinate 13,809 downwards.
TCTCCGGAGCGACCCGGCTTTTGTCCCGGAACTGGATTTTGTGATGGAGGCCGACGGGCGGTTGATTGGCCAGTGCATCTATATGCGGGCTACCATTAAAGCTGATGCCGGGAGAACTATCCCCATCTTGACTATGGGCCCGATAGGCATACTACCGGAATTCAAACGCCAGGGATACGGGAAAACCCTTTTGGACTACAGCCTGGAAAAGGCTGCGAAAATGGGCTTCGGCGCAGTCTGCTTTGAGGGGAATATCGATTTCTATGGGAAAAGCGGCTTTACATACGCATCGGCTTTCGGCATCCGTTATCACGGCCTCCCGGAAGGCGAAGATGCTTCCTTCTTCCTTTGCAAGGAGCTGATTCCCGGCTATTTGGCAGGGATTACCGGGGAGTACGCAACTCCCGCGGGCTATTTCGTGGATGAAAAAGAATGCGACGAGTTTGACAAGTCATTCCCTCCGAAAGAAAAACTGAAACTCCCCGGACAACTTTGGTAGCGGCGCGGACCTGACGCCCGTCTGCTAAGGCCTGCCGCGCAGTCTGTTAAAACCTGCCGCCCAGTCTGTTAGAGCAGGCGTATCGCGTTGATGTTGCGGCCGCAGGCGGGGCCTTCGCGGCGGGCGGAGAAGAAGGAGGCGTCGGTGAATGTGTCGATGCCGCTCACTTGAATGCCCGCGGGCGGCACTCCGGAAACTTCCAGCAGCCAGCGGTTGGCGGCCCAAAGGTCGATATGATGTCCGCCCGACATAGGCGCACCGTCGCCCCGGCCGCGGAAGCACCAGATCTTATTCATAGGAAATCCGGCCGCGCGGAAACGATCCACCACATCCTGACCGACCTGAAAGCTGTCCGGGCCGATGGACGGGCCTATTACAGCCCGCATATCCGCCGCCCGGCATCCGAACTGTGCCGCCATCACTTCGATGGCCCGGCATACGATGTGCAGCACGGTGCCCTTCCAGCCGGCGTGCACCGCCGCAACAACCTGCGCCGCAGGGTCGTACAGCAGCACCGGCACGCAGTCGGCAGTGCGCACGCCAATGGCGACGCCGGGCAGCGCCGTGATAAAGGCGTCGTATCCTTCCAACTCTTCGCGCGTCAGGCCGGGCCGGTCAATTACAGCCACCTTGCTCTCGTGCACCTGATGCCCCTGGATCACGTGACAGGGCAGCGTCGAAAACCGACGCGAAGTGAAGGCCTGCGCGCCGCAGCCCATATCGTATGTGAGCAGTTCTGTTTCCATCATTTTTCTATATGTATCCGGCCGTCATCTTCAAGTACAACAGTGTCCCCTTCGTTCACGGTTACAAATCCCTCTTCGGTCTCTAACGATAGCATAGAAAACCCCATACAGAAGTACGGGGCCAGTACGCGGTCGCCGCACAGCGTTTTAATTTCTTCAAAATTTGTTCCTGTATATTGGATGCGAGTCATTGCCTGTTGATTATTTCTCGAATAATTTCAGGAGCTTCATCTTTTTTTGGCCGGCCTTGCCGCTGTAGGGATGCTCGCGCAGCGACAGGTTGAAGCGGGTGCTGCCGCGTAGCACCGTCTGGGGATGGGTGAACTCGCGGAAGCCCCACACGCCGTGGTAGGCCCCCATACCGGAGTGGCCCGTACCATTGAACGGCACCCCTTTGACCATCATATGCACGCAGACCTCGTTTATGCAGCCGCCGCCGAACTGCTGGGCGCGCATAACCCGGTTCGCCCAGCGCATATCTTTGGTAAACAGATACATAGCCAGCGGATGCTCGCGCTCTGCGATGGTCTCCATAAGAGCATCCACCTCCGCGTCGCGGAACGGCACCACAGGCAGCAGCGGGCAGAAAAGCTCGTGCTGCACGATGTCCTCGTCAATTCCTACGGGATAGATTATAGTGGGCGAATAGCGGCGCGTCTCCGGGTTGCCAACTCCGCCAAACACTATGCGTTCGCGATACTCGTCCGCCTGCCGGGCGCATTTGTCATAAGCGCTGGCCGTGATGAGCCGAGGGTATTCTTCGTTCTCTTCCGGGTGTTCGCCAATCTGCGTCACAAAGGCCTTTTTGAGCTCCGCCAGAAACGCATCGGCGACCTCTTCTGCCACAGCTATCTGGTTTATGTTGATGCAGACCTGGCCGGCGTTGCAAAGCTTGAAGAACGCTATTTTTCGGGCGGCATCGCGAAGGTCGGCGTCCTTTCGAATCACGCACCAGTTGCCCGTTTCTCCACCGAGTTCCAGCGCCACCGGTGTCAGATTCTTGGCAGCTTCTGCAAGCACGTGCCTGCCCACCGCGGGCGAACCGGTGTAGAAAATTTTGTCGAATCGCTGAGCCAGGCAGATATCGGCAACGTCGTGTCCGCCGTCAATAAGAGTGATGTATTCCGACGGGAAGACCTCCGCAAAGAAGCGCTTGAGAGCCTCGGTGCAGGCGGCCGACTTGCTGCTGGCCTTGACCACCACAGTGTTGCCGCCCGCCATAGCCGCCGCCACAACGCCTATGGTGAGCAGGATGGGGAAGTTGAACGGACTTATTACCAGCGACACGCCGTAAGGCATTTTGTACACCTTAGTAATGATGCTCGGGAAGCACATAAGGCCGCTGAAATGCCGCTCCGGCCGTGCCCAGCGCCGCAGCCCGGCAATCATCTCGTTTATTTCTGTGATGACGGGCCCTATGTCGCACAGGTACGCTTCCAGACGGCTTCGGCCCAGATCTGCGGCCAGCGCCTCTTCGAACTCCTTTTCGTGAGTCAAAACCGCCGCTTTGAGCCGCTTGAGCTGTTTGAGGCGCCAGCGGACGGGAAGCGTCGCCCCGCTGCGGAAGAAGCGCCGCTGCGCTGCAACAATTTCGCGGACATCCGCCTCCAACCATTTATTAGTATTGTCTGTCATATTCATTGTTACAAATTAGCTGTTTGCCTCTCACGCCTGGCGTTGGTGCGGACGGCTTTGTTTTCCTGCAGACATTCGCTGTAGAGCCACGGGCCGCAGCAATGGCAGAAAGACAGATAATCGCGTTTCTCATTTGAATAAATGTTTTCACCAAAGGTACTACAATTATATGTATCTTCGCCTATTATGAAAAGAACAATCACCTTGGTTGCGCTCTTTCTGATTGCCGCAACCGCACCGGCCCAGGAGGCAAAGAGTTTCACCACAATAAAGGAACTCCCCATTACGAGCGTCAAGAACCAGTACCGCAGCGGCACCTGCTGGGACTATGGCACCATCGGCTTCCTGGAGAGCGAGATTCTGCGCAAGACGGGCCGCACGGTGGACCTGTGCGAAATGTTTGTGGTAAGCAAAGATTATATGGATTGCGCCACCCACTACGTGCGGATGCACGGCTTCAGCCAAATTTCAGAGGGCGGTTCGTGTGACGATGTGATAGAGGTGATACGACGCCACGGTATCTGCCCGGAGGAGGCGATGCCCGCCCCCGGCTCACTTACCGGCGACCCGTACGCCAACTTCAAGGTCTTTTTCCCCGAGCTGGAGCGCACGGTGAGCGGCATAGTTTGGAGCGAAGGGCAGCCGGAGCTGAACCGCTTTACCGCGGAGGAGCAGAAGCCGCTGCGCAACAAGGAGCCCAAGGCCCACTGGCAAGACAGCGTGCAGGCTGTAATAGATCGCTATGTGGGGCAGTGCCCGGAGAGCTTTGTATACGAAGGGAAGACCTATACGCCGCAATCGTTCGCCGGGAGTCTGGGGCTCGATATGGACGATTATGTGAGTCTCACCAGCTATACGCACCATCCCTTCAATGAGTGGTTCGTGCTGGAGGCGCCCTACAAGTGGAGGCTCAAACCGAGCTACAACATCCCCGTCGAACAACTTATGGAAGTGTTGGACAGGGCCCTGGACAAGGGCTATACGGTGGCCTGGGGCGGCGATGTGTCGGGCGAGAACTTCTCCCGCAAGGAGGCGGTGGCCTGCCTGCCGGAAGGCATCGTGCCCACCCAGCAGATGCGGCAGGAGCAATGGGACGACTGGCGCTTCACCTACGACCACGTGATGCTTATCTACGGCAAGGCGGTGGACGGGCAGGGGATGCCCTACTACTTGGTAAAGAATTCCTGGGGCGACTACGGCCCGTACAAGGGCATCTGGTATATGTCCCGCGACTATATGTTGCTCAACACCACCTACATATTTCTCAACCGCCTCGCCCTGCCCCGCAAGTTGCGCAAAGCTGTCAAATAATTATTGTTAAAAAATACTAAGATGAAACGCTTCTTTTTATTCGTTATTCTGGCCGTCGCCGTTTTGGGTGCGGCAAATTGCAAACGGGTCGACCCTCTGGCAGATTCCAGCGGTTTCGTGCACATTACCGATGTGGTCCCGGACGCGATTCTGGAGATCCGCTATTATTCTACCTTCAATTTTGTGGGAGAACGGATAGACGGCTATCTGGCGCCTACGGCAATGCTCACGCGCGAGGCGGCGGACAGCCTCAAGGCGGTTAGCGACGATGTCAAGGCGCTGGGCTATCGGCTCAAGATATACGACGCCTACCGGCCGCAGTGCGCGGTAGACCATTTTGTGCGTTGGGCAGCCGATGTTCCCGATACCACAATGCGGCAATATTTCTACCCGAATGTCGATAAGAGCCGCCTATTCGAACTCGAATATATAATGGAGAAGTCGGGCCACACCCGCGGCTCGACGGTCGATTTGACGCTGTTCGATATGTCCACCGAGAAGGAGGTTGATATGGGCGGCGTGTTCGACTGGTTCGGCGAAGAGAGCCACCCGGACTACCGCGGCATCACAGAAGAGCAGTTCGCAAACCGTATGATTCTGCGAGACGCTATGGTCCGCCACGGGTTCAAGACGCTCGATTCCGAGTGGTGGCATTTCACCCTCAAAGACGAACCGTACCCCGACACCTATTTTACCTTCCCGTTGAAGTAGTATTATTGATCTCCGGCTTCAGAGGAGTTCCAACGTCATATGTTTGCGGCACAGGAAGAATTCCGCAGGTTAAAAAGATTGTAAGCGGATTCAGAGAATGTCAGAATTTGACGGACAGCATTGTCTGGAATGTGTTGTTCGAGATGTAATTGGCCTGGAGGCGGAGGTGTGTCCATGGCCACCAGTCCAGACCGGCCATAAATAATGTGCTTTCGTCGCCGAGATATTTGATGGTATCGTATCTTACCACCGGCCGCGACCCGCGCATCGCCTTGAGCTCGGCTGCCGGTATGTCGTTGACATTCACCCCGTTGATAAGCATTTCGTGCGTGACGCCGATGCCGTTTACATATTCGGTGGTGGTCTGCACGATGCCGCTGCCCACAAGGTCGTAGTGAACGCCGAAGCGGGCGGCAAAGTAGGCGTAAAGGAATTCCACCCAGCCCGTCCAGAACAGCAGGCCGCCGAACAGGCCCATCAAGGTCTGCTTTACGTCCCCTTTGACAAAAACGCCCCAAATGACTATGGCCAGGCCCACAGCGCCCATTGCAAAGGCCCAGTGATGCACCGCAGAAGGGGTCATAGTGTCTTCCATAACCCGCATCAGCGCATGACCGAGCGGCATTGTGAACAGCACCAGCATAAAGGATGCTATGGTTTTTCCCCAATACCTGTGTGCGTTTGTCTCCATATACTTTTTTATTGAGTTATTGCCTTTGAAAAGATTACCATCTGCCCGGGGGAGAGGCTCAATGTAACCTGCCTGCCATCTACTGAGAAACCGGAAAATGGAGTCCTGCCGTTGTAATCTATGGTGTAGGCGGGGGTGTCGGGTGTGATTGCGCATCCGGCCGGAATGGTCCAGGTACGGCCGCTGTAGCCGTTTTCAGAGAAGGCTACCAGCGACTGGTCGTCCAGCCAGACCGCCGGGACAAAGATATCGCCGTTCTCGGCCAGAACGTTGCCGTCTTTGGCCAGATGCATATTGCCGCGGTCATAGAAGGTGCGTACGCCCTTCTCGAAAATGGCAATGTTGCGGCCGTTGGAGTCACTCGGGTCATAAAGCATTTGCTTGCGACCGAAATTGTTGAGGAACAGATAGATGACGGACTTTTCGCAGAAATCTTTCTTGAACCATTCGAACTGCTGCTCGCGGGGCAGGCCGTTGTTGAAGATGGTCTCTGCATTGGCGTTGGTGCCAAGAATCTCGAGCGAGCAGTTGGGCCCGGTGGCCTGCTGGGCATTGAGAGCCAGCAGATGGGTCAGAAGGTCACTGTATCCCCAGTATGCAGGGAACCATCCTTCGCGCGGGGTTACACCGGTGCCGACATCGTTGCCGGTCCCTTCGCAGGTAATGTCGATGCCCTTGGCATCCATATAGGCCACAATCTTTTTCTTGGCGTCTATGTCATCCTGGGCGGAATAGCCGTGATAGGGGCTCAGGGGAGAGCCGCGGCCAATTATGTTGCCGTCCGGCCCGGGGATCGGTATCTTGCTGTGGAACGCATCGATATGAAGCGTGCCCTGCTCCTCAAGGGGAAGCAGTTTGCAGAGGGTGTCGAGACGCCACTGGGCGAGCCCGGCGTCCCACTCGGCCGGATAGCATACCTTGTAGCCCCAGTCGCCGTGAATCAACTCGCCGTTGCGGTCCTTGCACAACACGTCGGCCTCGAGGTATTTTTCATATATCGGGCTGTCGACGTAGCAGTCGAACATATTGATGTGCAGGCTCACGATGGTGTTATAGCTGCGCGCCTCCTTCATAAGCCAGCGCAAACTCTCCAGGGCGTCCTTGTCGCCTGCACGCTTGAGCGCTTCGTTACCGGCGAAGAAAGCGGGGTACTTAGAGTCGTGTCCCAAGTACTGCCAACCCACCAGGTAGATTATCTTTTTCAGTCCCGGTGTAATGGCGTCCAGCCCTTTGATTACCTCCAGCGCCTGCTCAAAGGTCAGGTTCACGCTCTGGGTGCCGTTGTCGCGCATCTTGCACCATCCCAGGTATTCACCGTCGTAATTGGCCATACCAAGGAAAAGTTTGCTCATATAGAGCTTGGAATAGTCATAGCGCGGAGTTACTTTCCATACGAAGGGTTCCTGATTGAAATTGAGCACGCCGGGTGTCACTCCCAAATCGTATATGTCGGCCTCGGCCTCGGATATCTTTTTCTCTTCCTGGATAAAGGTGACTTCAACGGACTCTGCCTTGCCCTTTTTGTCCTTCAAGACAGCCTTGCCAATGCGTGAATTGTAGCTGTCGTTGGCGGCGAACTTGAATTCCAGGCTGCCGTTTGTGGTCGCCTTGGTCTGGATGTATTCGATCCAGGGCTGCGCCTCGGCATCAATAGCTATTTCAAAATCGGTATTGTACTCCACCGCGAAGTCGTAAATACCGCCTTCCCAGGAGATTATGTTAAAGTCTCTGGTGTTCAGGACGGGGGCCTCCGGCTTGGGGTCATCGATGGGTTCAGGGTTATCTTTGCAAGACGTAAGCAATGCAAATGAGAGCATTGCCGCGATTAGAAGTGAAAAGATATGGCGCATACTATTTATTTTGTTTGTGCAAATGTAATTATGAAGTGTGTCCTTCCGGGAACAATCCACGATATATGGCTTCTTCCAGCATCCGGGCGCCTTCGCGCTGCGGGTGGACGCCGTCCCGGCAGTATTTTGTGTCGGTAAAGAGGTCTTTGAGGTCGATTATTTCCAGACCCGTTTCTGCCGCTACCTTGTGGATGATGGAGCGGACGCCCTGCTCCATAGTTTCAGGGTACAGGCCCATCAGGGGAATGTTCATTATGTAGTGGACCCGGATGGGGGCAATCAGCACGACGCGCGGCCGGGAGGGGAGGGAAGTATAAGATTCCACAATTTTGCGGTAGTCGCGCTCAAAGATTTCCGGGTCCCAGTTGCGTTTCTTTGTGTCATTGGTGCCGAGCATAATAAGTACTATGTCGGGGTTCCAGGCGAGGCTGTCCCGGTAGACCTTTTTCCTGACGTAGGGAGTGTCCGCATCAAAGCGGGCTGCGGCATCGTTGTAGCCGAAGTTACGCACCTCATATTCCGTTCCCAGCCGCTTCTGCAGCAGCGCAGGGTAGCTCTGCTTCCAAGGGTTCAGCAGCGTGAATCCCCAGGTTATGCTGTCACCTATGCACGCTATTCTTTTCATACTATACACAAAAGTAGCACTTTATGCAAATAAGTTGTACCTTTGACAACCGATTTTGATGGAAATATTAAATAAACCTAATACTATTCCCGAGTTATGAAGAAAGCAATTTATGAATCGCCTGTTGCGGAGACCTTTTTTGTGAGGCCGGCGGGCGTGGTTTGTGAGTCTGAACGAGACACTTCTGTAAATGCGGCTTTGAACGCGCTTGGCAACTCCACATCGGAGGAGACGACCGAGTATGGTACCGACGGTACGGTTAATTGGTGACTATTAAAGTTTAGAAGCTATGAAGAAGTTATTCGTTTTTTTAGCAGCCATTGCGCTGGTTGCCGTTAGCTGCAACAAGGATAAGCAGCCCATCGACGACAACTTGAAAGAAGATTCCGTGAAGATGCGTCACATAGAGCTCCGAGCTACCATCGATGCCCCGTCGCAGCCCGGAACCAAAGCTAACTATTATAACAAGAAGGTGCAGTTTGCCGTAGGCGATAAGATTGCTATTTCCGGAACGGCCATTGAAGGAGGAAGTACGGTTACCCGCAGATATAAACTTACCGCCACTGGTGTGGAGAACGAGACTACGGTTGTTTTTGAAGGCGATGTCCCCGAAAACGCAGAGATGGGCAAGTTCGCATATTATCCCTATGAAATAATTTCCGAACATTCCGTTCTTGCCGGTGGTTTTATTGATGAGGAAAACCCGGATTTTATCTGGCCGGGGGAATCTTGGCCGATTATGGGAGAAACGCCTGATGGTGAATACATTGTATCGGGAGTACAAGTACCTATGATTGGCTACATAAACACCACAGGTGCTACGATGAGTGCGACATTCTACCATCTTGGAGCTATTGCGGAGGTTACTTTGGAGAACGTCCCTGCCGATGCAAAAGTGCTTCAATTTGAGAACAACACTCCCATCCAGATGTACGATTCATCAGGCCAGCCGAGCTATACCACAACGGAGGTTTTCACTATATATCAAGCATTTATGAATGCGGATGGCACCCCGCACCATCTTATGCCTTGCTATGTGTCCGGAGGTGCAAGCAACAGGTGCTCCGTGGCAGTTGACGGAGACGGCACGTATTACATCCCTCTTCCCGCAGGAACATATACAGACTTCAGTATCTCATTGATAGATGGTTATTCTTATAGTACCTACGACCAGCACTATTATAAACAGCGTATATCAAAGCCCGGAACCTCCGTGACTCTGGAACGTGGTATGCACGCAAATTTCGGTACGATTACATATGATGCAGATCAGATTGATCAGTGGTTCCTGAGGTCGGATATGACCAGTTGGTATAACTATAATCCTAACTTCCAATTAATCAAGACCGCACCTGACACATACGAGATTTCTACTTGGGCGGATCCGGATACCGGGTATAACTTTTCACACTTCGATACATCCAATTATTCGTTTGCATATTACGGCGTGGCAAACGGATCGTCCGGCATAATGACTCAATCGGCAGATGCCGACCAAGCGGCTTTGTGCAGCAGGGCAACAAATGAAATTTTCACTGCAACCATCACCAAAAGCGGAGATGATTGGGTGTTGAGCGACCGGGGGTGGAATGATTACAACAGATGCTTTGTGAAATCAAATACTCAAGTTGTCTTCTATTGTTCTTCGAACAATGATGATTTTCATAGTTTTTTGACCAAGTCAGATAATGATAATAATATGCTTTGGTGTACAACGGAGCCTGTTTACATCACTTACCCCGAGGATTATAACTTCGCCTTTGAGATTGATGGGCAGTTGAGTAACCCTTTACAAGACGAGAATGGCAATGTTATACTCAATGGGGAAGGTAGCCCTGTATACAGGTATGGGATGGTTTTGGTGTGTCTGTTAGCAAATCCCGTTGTTATTACTGATGCCAAGCCGTATGCACAAGCCGTTGAATATAGTCCGTCCGAAGATTGTCCGCCAACGGACTTCAATTATATGGTCTTCAATGTTACTCCCGGCTATTACCACATCTACTTGGATATGAGGACCCTCAACTTTATGTTTGTCAGGACGACTAGGCCGATTCCGATAGTAAACTAGCGTTTTACCATTTATATTCCACTAACGGCCCGCCTCCAGCGGGCCGTTGTGTTTTATAGCGGTACCCTACTTCAATCTTCCGAAACAAAGGGCGACCTCCACTGCATCGACATACCGCACCACGCCGGGGCAGTCTGCTGCAGCCCGGTTTACGCGCAGCCAGAAGTCACTCACTTTGTCGTGATTGCCCAGGTACAAAGATCCGATGAATAGCAAGAAGGAGTGGTTCGGGATTGTGCTCGATTTGTTTGTGCGGTAATAATTAATTATTACTTTTGTGGAAATAGAAAAGATATGTGTAAGATTTATTTCGAAGCAAAAGGAGAGGCTCTATTGAAGACGATAGGGATGAGCAAAAGTGAGTTTGCCAGACAGATGGGTATTAGGAAGCAAAATGTAAAGGCGTTGTTTAAGTCCAAAAACCTGGAGACAATATACAAGGCGGCTATTGTGATGAATGTGCCTTTTGAAATGCTTATAGGCTATACTGAGATGCCCGATTCGACGCTGTTCCCCGAGCCACAATTGGAAGAGGATAGTTCGTTCGAGGCGGAGGTTGAGGATATAACAGAAGATATAATTCCGACTGGAGTATCTGTTGAGGATAGGCGTAAACGACAGGACCTGATTTACTCGTTTTATCAAAATTGGAAACTAAAGAACCCCGATCAGAAAAGGTTCAATTTGGCGTTAAATGAAGATATAAACATTCGAGCAGTTTCTCTTGATGAAACTGCAGCACAGGCATCATTGACTTATTTGTCAACACTTGCGGTGTTACAACTCGATGCAATATTGACCAACGCTTGGTTGGTTAAATCCGTGCCGGCTAAAAACGGCAGTAAGAATCAGCGCTCATTTGAACGTATGCTGATTATGGAATATATCTGCACGGGGGTTGGGCGTGTAAAAATGACAGTTGGGGTTCGCCGGAGTGATAAAATGAAAGTTCAGTATTGTATTACTGCTATTGATGCAAGCAAAATAAAACAGGGGGTCAAAAAATGACCTCCTGTTAAACTTGCCCCAAGACTACGTGGCGGAATTACTTTAAAAGTTAGGGCCTCGCGGGCGGGGACTTTTGCGCGACTCGATTACCCATCCGTATCACGGATTAATGTCTCAATGCAAAGGTAAGACTTTTTTGAGAAGTTCAAAGAGAAAAAGAATACTTGTTCGGGATTGTGCTCGCCCTTCGGGCTGTGTATTCCCTGACGGATTGACTTTTGCTTGAAGCGGTACTCTACTTCAATCTTCCGAAATCATCCCAGCCGGGAAGCATTTTGCCATCGTGACAATACTGGATGAATTTCTGGAGGGCGTTTTGAGCTTCTTCTTCCCGGCCGGATTGCCGGTAACCCTGTATGAAATCTACCCGGATGCGGCGGTAGGTCTCCGGGAATGAGTTGTAGTTTGCCCAGGCCTTTTCATTGGCCTTTAAAGCATTCAGCACCCAGTCTTCAAAGACAAAGAGGGATGGATCGAGGTCCGGGGCTGCCGCAAGCCCGGCAGGCGTCATTTCTCCATTCTGAACCAGCCGCCTGCAGCGAATCAGATTGCGTTCGCACCAGTTGCTCCGCTTGCGGCGGGGTGTGAAATGCTGGATGGGCTTCCCATCGTCAATCTTCTTCTGGGTGCTGTCAATCCACCCGAAACAAAGGGCGACCTCCACTGCATCGACATACCGCACCACGCCGGGGCAGTCTGCCGCAGCCCGGTTTACGCGCAGCCAGAAGTCACTCACTTTGTCGTGATTGCCCAGGTACCACCGGTACAACTCCTCGCGCGTGTGTATGTCAAGCAGGTTGGATATCTCCATAACAATTCGTGCTCGGCAAAATCCGATTTACCGCACAATATACGAAAGATCCGATGAATAACAAGAAGGAGTGGTTCGGGATTGGGCTCGCTAACGCTGCGCATTCCCTTGTTGCGGTCGGGACATGCTTTCTATTTGATTTCAAAGATAGGGATAATTGGACAAATGAGTATATTTGTAATGCATATAGAGTAAGAAATTGCAGACTGAAAGAATGGAAAAGAAGACAACCATCAGAAGGATAGACTGGCAGCAGTTTATCATCACCGTCCTGGGAACCGCCATCGGCGTGGCGCTTACCTTTGTTGTGAACGGAATAATCAATCACCGCAATAAGGAGCAGGCTCAGCGGCTCACGGCCATTATGGTCATACACGATATAGACAATACCATCAACATCCTCGAAACCTGGAAAGAGCAGGAAGAGGAGGGACAGGCCCTGCTGCTATATGCACTGGAACATAGGGATCAGAAGGACCCCATTCCGTCAGATACCATGACTAGTATATTGACTCACCTGGTCAGAAGAAAAGCCGAATATCACTTCGACACTTCCAAGGAGCAGATTTTTAACAGCGACGTGGATACTTGGCAAAACCTTGGAAATATGAAGTTCATTGACAATGTACAGAGGTTTTTCTATGAACGGCAGAGTTTGCTTGAGACGGCCAGTACGGAAGATTGGTTCCGGGAGCCCATCCCCGACGATGAGTATATGAAGGTTGTTATGGAATCCGGCTGGGTTACCCAGCAGGAGTATGACGCCAATCAGTGGTCTTTCCTGAGGGATCAGTTGTATGACAAGCGAGTGGTTTACTATATCAATGTTTCCTATGCCAGAGTGTCTGCCCTGAAGGAGTATATAGACAAGTTCGCCAAATTGAACGAAGAGAACAAATTCATAATGGGCATCACGGACCGGGAAATGGAGGACTATGTCAACAGCATCACCAACAAGGGTATTGCCTTGAACCGGGCCGATCTTCCGGGACACTGGCTGTTCTCTTCAAAGGATCAAAGAATGGAATATGATTTCCGTTCTGACAACAGCTATACCTATACAAACGAGAATACTTCTTCCTATATAAAGACGAGATACTGGTCCGGCAGTTATAAAATGAGGGTATCGTATCATGGAACCTGGGCTTTGCAAAGGGATTCCCTGGTTATGGTGCCCGATTACTCTACGTCGGATGTGCAGATAGATTCAAGCGATATTGAGGTTGAGGATAATATGAAAGATACCCTGGCTACTTGGCTGAATAGCTATCAAGAGAGAACGTTGGATTATATGAGGGAACAGACCGCCAAAGAACAACGTTACGCGGTCAAAGCCCTGCTGGATTCTTCCAGGGACAAAATGGAATGGACCGAGTCAGATGGAGGCGTACGTTACTGGAAACGCAGATAGCTACCCGCTTTTGATTAGTATTTCACGCGCTTCAAGGCGCAGTTCTTCGAAGTTTAAGGGTATCAGTATGGCAGCTGGCATGTGCCTGCGGACTGGTTGAAGGATGCGGTTGCAGTTCTCACTGGTGTTGGCTGCGATGTACATCGAGGGTTTGAAGAGGGAAGGGGAGGCTCCATCGAAACTGCATACCGCACCGCCGGCTTCTTTGAGTATCAAGGTTGCAGCGGTATAGTCCCACGGCATTATGCGTATCTCAAAATATAGGTCGGCATAACCCGATTCAAGAAGGCACAGCTCGATCGCGGCAGAGCCCGTACGGCGCACGTTTATGAGTATGCCGACCGCATCGAATTCGACAATACCGGCAACCTCTACGGCAAAGCCAGGCCGGAGAATTTCCCTACCGAAACAGATTACCGCAATCCGCTTATCTCCAGCGT